>NZ_JANURX010000010.1:0-64454 GCF_030250085.1 Campylobacter felis | reverse complement strand
TTATGACTTGACTAAGGATTCTGATATTTCTTTAGGATATAGTGGAATTTTCTCTTCAGCTAATATTATAAGATCTCACGCCCTTATGTTTAGATATGCTTGGTGGTGGTGAGTTTAACAAAGGGAGCTTTTTAATCTAGCAAAAAATCTTTTTGTATAACGCAAGGTAAAATAAAACAAAGCAAGACTTAAGGCAAGATACTCAAAAAACTGCGGAACTTTTGCGGATAAAAAATAATGATAACTCGCTATAACTATACATAAATAACCAAGCTTTCTTATGTTTTCAAGCTTTTTAAAGCGTTTAAAAGAGCTTAAAAACATTAAAAAAATAATGATAAAGGCTACAAAGCCACTGCCCTCAAATAATCTTTTGCTAATGTCATCATAAAGTTTTAGTAGGCTTAAATTCTTAGAAAAAACAAAATACACGATAAAATGTAAAAAAACCCAAATCCCCCCAAAAAGTCCTAATAATTTTGGATAAGTTTTAGTAAGCTTAAATTTAAAAAGAGAAAAAATAATGCTTAAATTTAAAAATACAAGTGCAAAAATGCCTGTGTAAAAATAAAGCTCTTTAATTAAATCAAAGCCTACAAAAAAGACATTATAAACCGCTGCATAAGTGGTAAAAATAAGGCTTAAAATAAAAATGATAAAAGCCAAATTTTTATAAAATTTAGCTTTTAAACGCTTCAAAAATTTGCCCTTAAATCCATACCTGCATATAAATGCGCGACCTCTTTTTCATAGCCGTTAAATAAAAGCGTAGGTTTGGTGAAAAACTCTCCTAAGGCTCTTTCATCGGCTTGCGACCATCTAGGATGAGAGACTGCTGGATTGACATTAGCATAAAAGCCGTATTCATCAGGTGCGTAAGCTTGCCAAGTGCTAACAGGCTGTTCTTTGACAAATTCTATTTTGACTATGGATTTAATGCTTTTAAAGCCATATTTCCACGGAACAACCAAGCGTATCGGTGCGCCATTTTGTACGAGAAGAGGCTTTTTATACATACCTACGGCTAAAATGCTTAAAGGATTCATCGCCTCATCAAGTCTTAAACCCTCAACATAGGGATATTTAAGCGTTGGAAAAAAGGCGTTTTGGTCAGGAAAGCGGCTTTTATCAAAAAGCGTGGTAAATTTCACAAATTTCGCCTCACTTGTGGGCTTGACCTTATCTATTAAATGCCTTAGCTCAAAGCCTATCCAAGGAACGACCATAGACCAAGTTTCAACGCACCTAAAGCGGTAAATTCTCTCCTCCAAAGGAAAGGCTAAAAAGTCCTCCATACCAAGCTTTAAAGGCTTTTCAATCTCTCCTTCTATGCTAACTTCCCAATTTTTTGTTGTGAAATTTTTCGCGTGTTTGACTGCTTCTTTTTTATTGACAGAAAATTCATAAAAATTCACATAATTATTCGCCAGTTTTTCATCGCTTAATTTAAAATTATTAGGATTTTCATCGGCTTTGAAATTAAGCTCTAAAAGTTTCGCTTCAATTAAAGCTGGACTTAGCAAAGCCCCCGCTCCAAGTTTTAAAAAAGCTCTTCTTTTTTTGTATAAATCTTCAGGTGTTATCATCATTTCCCCTTTTTATAAATTTGCAAGAATTTTTTCGCAGACTTCTTTAGGGTTTAAAGCCTCATAAATAGGACGCCCAACGACTATAAAGTCGCTTTTATTTGCTTTTGCACTTTCTAAATTTGCCACTCTTTTTTGATCGTTTGCTTCCTCTTTAAAGGGACGGATAGCAGGGGTTAGAGTGAGAAAATTTTCGCTTGTATTTTGCTTAATCAAAAGACTTTCAAACACAGAGCAAACCATACCATCAAGCCCACTTTCATAGGCAAGTTTTGAAAAATTGATGACTGCTTCTTTTAAATTTTGCCTATAAACGCTATAAAATTCTTCTTCATCAAAGCTAGTAAGAGCCGAAACGCCAAGCACTAAGGGGCGTTTTTGCATTTTTGCTAATCTTTGCATAACGCTTTGCATAGCCTTTTTCCCAGCACTTGCGTGAAGATTTATCATATTAACCCCAAGTTTCGCACACTCCTCACAAGCATCACTCATAGTGTTTGGGATATCATAAATTTTTAAGTCCAAAAAAAGGGGCTGTGTGCTTATATTTTTAAGCTCTTCTATGAATTTAAAGCCGTCTCTTATATAGGCTCTAAGTCCTATTTTAAGCCATATATCAAGGTCTTTTAGCTCTCTTACAAGCTCTAAACAACGCTCTTTATTTTCTAAATCTAAGGCTACGCAAAGCTTCATTTTTCAGCCTTTTGTAAGCCGTCTAAAACGCCGTTAATAAGCTTTGGGGCGTTTTCGTTTGCCATTTCTTTTGCTAATTCTACCGCCTCATTAATCACAATAGCCCCTAAGGTTTCTGTGTATAAAAGCTCAAAAGCCCCAAGCCTTAAAATCGCCCTTTCAATGTGTCCTATTTGATGAATTTTATTTTCATTTAAAAAGGTATCGATGTGTTCATCTAAATTTTGCAAATGCTCTAAAACACCATTATATAAGCTTAGTGTGAAATTTTTCGCCTCATTGCGAATTTTTTTCTCTTGTAAAAATTCCGTGATGAAATTGTCATTTTTGCCATTTAATTCTAAAGCATAAAGCAGAGAAATCACACTTTGTCTTGCTTGATGTCTGCTAGCCATTTTAAGCCTTTAAAATGTGAGTGAGTCCAAGCATTTCTATGAGGCTAGTCATAGCTTCAAAGCCCTTATTTCCAGCTTTTGAGCCTGCTCTTTCTATGGCTTGTTCTAAGGTATCTGTGGTTAAAACGCCAAAACTCACAGGCACATTATATTTTAAACTTATATTTGCTATGCCCTTAGTTGTTTCTGCTGAAACATAGTCAAAATGGGGCGTTGAGCCTCTTATTACAGCACCTAAACAACAAATAGCGTCAAATTTCTTACTTTCAATCGCACTTTTAAGCGCAAAAGGCACCTCAAAGGCACCCGGCACTAAAACAAGGCTTAAATTTTCCTCTTTTCCTCCGTGTCTTAAAAAGGCGTCTTTAGCACCCTCGACTAAGCGATCTGTGATGATGTGATTAAATCTTGAATTGATAATGGCGATTTTTTCATCGCCTCTTAAATGGAGTTTTCCCTCTAAAATTTGCATAATTTTTCCTTATATGATTTCTTGTATTTTTAAAAGCGTGCTAACGCAGTCTTTTAGCCGTTTGATATTTAGCATATTTGCTCCATCGCATAAAGCCTCGCAAGGATTAATGTGCGTTTCAAAGAAAAAGCCATCAACCCCAACAGCCGCCGCCGCCCTAGCTAGAGGCTCTACAAATTCACTCCTTCCACCGCTTTTGCCCCCTGCGGCTCCTGGCATTTGCACGCTATGGGTCGCGTCAAAAATTACGGGCGCAAATTCGCGCATGATCACGAGGCTTCGCATGTCCACGACCAAATTTCCATAGCCAAAGCTACTGCCCCGCTCGGCGACAAAGACGCCATTTTTTCGTGCCGACTCATAGCCCTCGCCGCTTTCGTTTCGGGTCTCTAGCACTTTTTTGATGCTGTATTTGATATCGCTGGGGTTTAAAAACTGCCCTTTTTTGATGTTGATTTTTGCGGGAGTTTTTGCTGCGGCGATGAGTAAATCCGTTTGACGACATAAAAAAGCAGGGATTTGAAGCACATCAGCGACTTCGCTTGCTCTTTTTGCTTGATGACTTTCGTGAATGTCTGTTAAAATTTGCATTTTAAATTTATCTTTAACTTTTTGTAAAATTTCTAAGCCTCTTTCAAGTCCGGGACCACGAAAAGAGTCTATGCTCGTGCGATTTGCTTTATCAAAGCTCGATTTAAAATAAAAATCAATTTTGTCATTTTCATTGAGTTCTTGTAAAGCTTCTGCTACGCTAAAGACAAGCTCCTCGCTTTCTATCACGCAAGGACCTGCGATTAAAATCATTTTTTTCATCATATTTCCTCGTAAAATTTAAAAGATTATATCAAAGAAAATTTAATTAAGTAGATGAAAGGAGAAAACCCTCTTAAAGAGGGCTTGAGATTAAGAAAATTGAGGTTTGATTTGTGCGATCCAAGCGTCTATTCTTGCTTCGGTTTGATCTTCTTGATTGTCGTTATCTAAAGCTAGTCCAACAAATTTGCCATCAACAACCGCATCGCTAGATTCAAAAGTATAGCCTTCAGTTGAAACTTCGCCAACTAAAGTTGCGCCAGCGTCTTTTAAATTTTGCGCTAATTTTCCCATACCGCCACAATAAGTATCCGAATAGCTTTCGCTATCACCCATACCAAAGACTGCTACAACCTTACCGCTAAGGCTTAATCCTGAAAAGTCAAAGCCATCCCAGTCATCTTGCAAATCGCCACTTCCCCAAGTCGAAGTTCCGCAAATAAGCTTGTCGTAAGAATTGATTTTGTCTGCATTAATGTCCGCTATATTTAAAACATCGCTAATGCCAAGTTTATCAGCTATGATGTTTGCCGCACTTTCAGTGTTTCCCATAGCACTTCCGTAAATTACTGCTACTGCCATTTGTTCTCCTTGAAATTTAATATCTGTTAATTTTAGCATAGTTTTGCTAAATCATACAAAAAAAGTTTTATTTGTTAGTATTTAGAACAAGAAAATTCCTTATCTAGTTTAAAAATTTTGCAATACTCACAATATACGCAACTTACGCTTCTTTTAGCGCATACTAAGGGAATTTTACGCTTTTTTGCTTCGGTTTTGATTTTTTTCATTGTGTTGTGGTTGAGAAAGCTTGTGAGCATAACTACGCATTGTGTGTCGTTTGGGATAGGCTTTTTATTGACTCTGTTTTCATTTCTTGCATCCCAATGCACGATTTTTTTAGCACCTAAATCCTGTAAAACTGCTCGAATGGGCGTTATTTCATCTGCGCCTATGACTAAAACTGACATTGTGTTTCCTTTTTTATATTTTGATAATAATTATTATATTATAAAAAACTGAATAAATTTTGAATTTTATTATCAAAATAAAAGAAATTTAGCTTAAAATTTCATAAAAACTTAAGCTTGTAGCACCGAATTTTTTTAATTTTGTTTTTGTGAAATTCGCTATATTTTTAGGCGTTTCAGCCTTACTTTGATGTTCTAAGATGATACGCTCTACCCCACTTAAATCAAGCTTTTGTAAAAAATGATAAATCTTATCATAAATTCCGCTAAATCCTTCGCGTATATTAAAAGGTGGGTCAAAATATAAAATAACAGGTTTATTAAGACTTTTTAAAAGCTCTGGCAAAAGTAAAAAGCTATCTCCGTTTAGAATTTCAAGCTCTATTTCAAGGCTTTTGGCATTTTGCGAGGCGATTTTAAAGGCGTTTTTGTCGAGTTCGATCGCATAAGCTTTTAAGGCATAATTGCTTAAAGCTTCAGCAGCCATTAAGGCACTTCCACCAAAGGCTTCAATGAAAATTTTCCCTCTTAAATTCTCTCTTAAGACATTAAAAACGCAAGCTTTTACTATGCTTTTGGTGCTTCTTGTTTTTTCAAGGCTTGGTAAAAGTAGTTTTTTGCCTTTAAATCGACCGCTTTCTATGGCGGTGTAGAGTTTTTGAGAGCTTTTACTCATTAACTAAGGCTTTGACGAGTTTATTTTTAAGCTCTAAAATTGCCATATCGATTTTATCTTGATAATCTTTTTTAAATTCGTTGGCGATATGATCAATTTTTGCTTCAAGCTTTCTTTTTTCCTCTTCTACGCGTTTTTGTGTGGCAAACTCTAAGGCGGTATCAAATTCTTCTAAACTCGCCAAAAGCTTTTCCTTGCTAAAAGGTGTGGATAAAAAGGGCGAGTTTTTTGCTATGATGAAAAGTGGCTTAGAGCTTGGAATTTTAGTATCACTAATGATAAAATCGCAATCTTTTTTCATCACCAAATGCTCTTTTAAAAATAATTCCAAAGTTCTTTCTAAAAGCAAATCTTTAAATTCTAAAGAAATTTTCATATTAAATCGACCTTTAAAGAGTGGTTTTTAAGGCTTTGAGGCTTAGTCCCTTGCGTTAAAAACTCAAATTCCTTAAGGCTTAAAACATAAAAATCATCAAATTCTCTTCCGCAATTTTGCATTAATTTTTTCGCACAAGTATCAAAGAGAAAAAAATCATCCGTATTATTGACTAATAAAAAGTCCGCCCCACTATCATAAGCGTCTAAAATAATCTCACTTGCCATTTTGTAAGTTAAATCTTCGTTGAGTTTTAAAAGCGAAAAGCCATTATTTTGATAAGCTTTTTCAAATGCAATGAAGTGAGCTTTTAATTTAGCTTTTAAAGAGTCATCTAAGTCAAAATTGTAACAAGCGATGTTGAAATTTGAAAAATTATGTTTTAAGTGTTCTTTAAAATTTGGGTTGCTTTCATTTTCTTTTTTGAAGCAAAGTAAATTTTTATCAAATAGACCTTGTTTTAAAATTTCCTCACAAAGCCATTTTATAGCGTTTTCAAGTTCATCAAAAGGGCTTTTAAGATGATAAAAAATCCCCCTTTCTTTATCGCATAAAATTTTCAAAATAGCCTCTTTTTTGCTAGAGTCTTTTTCTATTATCTTAAAGGCAAGGTAAAATAGGGCATTACCCATAAATTCACTATGAAATTCTAAAAGCTCATCTGCGTAATAAAAATGCTCTAAATTCCCATAAAGCCTTTTATCCTCTTCATCGCAAAAGGGTGCTAAAAGTGTAAATTTCTCCCAAAAATCGCTTTTATCAAACAGCAAATCTTTATAAGCTCTTTTTGTGCTAAGTGGCTCTATGCTAAGTTTTAAGCCAAATTGCAGCAAAATATCCTCTAAAGGCGTAGAAAGAGGAACTGGGACATTATTAATTTTTACATAAGAGTTTTCATTTTCATCAAATTTAAAATAAATATCATCATCTTGCACTTGCAAAAGTAAATCATAAAGCTTTAAAAAATTTTCATAATTATCATAAATATAAGGTTTATAATAGCTCTCATAATCTAACTTTTTATCAAAGCGAAAAATGCGTAATTCTAGCTTTTTCATTTTTATCCTTTAAGTCAGTTTCGCTTTTAAAAACTCATTGACCTTAGCAGGATTAAAAGCACCCTTACCCTCTTTCATCACCTGTCCTACAAAAAAGCCAAAAAGCTTATCTTTACCGCTTTTATACTCAGCGACCTTATTAGCATTTGCTTCTAAAATTTGTGTAATTACCGCTTCAATAGCCCCATCATCACTGATTTGTTTAAGTCCTAATTTCTCAATCGCAGCGTCAATTTCCACTTCCACATTTTCAAATACAAAGGCTAAAACATCTTTAGCCGCTTTAGCACTGATTTCTCCTTCTTCAATGCGTTTGATTAAAACGCTTAGTTTTTGTGCATTGACAGGAGAATTTTCTATGGTTAAATCACCCTTTAAAAGTCCCATAAGTTCTGTTGTAAGCCAAGTTACGCAAAGTTTAGGATTTAAATTTTGTCCGCATAAATATTCAAAAAAACGACTCATTTCAAGAGAACTTATTAGCACCTCTGCATCGCTTTCTTTAATGCCAAACTCACGCATATAACGCGTTTTTTTCTCATCAGGAAGTTCGGGTATGCTTAAATTCAAAAACTCCTCTTTCAAAAGCACAGGCAAAAGGTCAGGGTCTGGGAAATAACGATACTCTGCCGCTTCTTCTTTACCTCTCATCGAACGCGTGATAAGCTTAGTTGTATCAAATAGTCTTGTTTCTTGCACGACTTCTTCCTCATAAGTGCCGTCCTCCCACGCTCTGCTTTGTCTTTCTACCTCATAATCAATCGCCTTTTGGATAAAGCGAAAAGAATTAAGATTTTTAATCTCTACCCTCGTATAAAGCTTTGTATCGCCCTTAGGACGAATGCTTACATTTGCATCGCAGCGAAAGCTACCCTCTTGCATATTAGCGTCTGAAATATCTAAAAAGCGTATAATGGAGTGTAGTTTTTTAAGATAAGCCACCGCCTCATCACTGCTTCTAAGCTCAGGCTCACTCACTATCTCAAGCAAAGGCGTTCCCGCGCGGTTTAAATCGACCTTAGAAAAATTTGCTTCGTGGATATTTTTCCCCGCATCTTCTTCTAAATGCGCTCTTGTAATGCCTATGCGTTTTTGTGTGTCATTTATAGTGATAAAAAGCTCCCCACCCTCAACGATGGGTATGTCAAATTGCGAAATTTGATAAGCCTTTGGTAAGTCCGGATAAAAATAATTTTTGCGGTTAAAAACGCTTTTTTGATGAATTGTCGCATTAATGGCTTTACCAAAGGATACGGCTTTTTTTACCGCTTCTTCATTAAGCACAGGTAAGGCACCGGGCAAGGCTAGGCAAGTGGGACAGACATTAGTATTAGGCTCTTCGCCAAAGGAAGTGGCACAAGAGCAAAAAATCTTCGTTTTGGTATTAAGCTGGGCATGCACCTCTAGTCCTATCACAACTTCAAACATTGAGTTTTCCTTATGATTTAAATTTTGTAGTATTATAATCAAATAATATTAATTTATAATCTTATGTTAAAATAATACATCGCATTTAAAGGAAAATGATGAAAATTTACGCAGACAATAAAGAAGTTTCGAGTAATCAAGGCTCAAATGAAGAGATTTGGGAAGAAATCTTTTCTAAAAAAGAGTGGGGCAAATACCCAAGCGAAAGTGTGATTCGCTTTATCGCTAGGAATTTTTATAATGTAAAAGATAGAAACACGATTAAAATTTTAGAACTAGGACTTGGCACTGGTGCAAATTTATGGTTTTGTGCTAGAGAGGGCTTTAAAGTCAGTGGCATAGAGTGGAGTAAAACAGGAGTAGAGCGTTTTAAAGCAAGACTTAAAGAAGAAAAGTTAAGCACACAAATAGAACAAATTGAAATCGGCGATTATTTAGAAAAGCTTGATAATTTTAAAGATGAAAGCTTTGATGCGTGGCTTGATAGCTACTCTTTAGCTTACAACGATATAGAAAAAACAAAGCAAATCATAGAAAAAGCGGTGAAAAAACTCAAGGTTGGGGGTAAATTTTTTTCCATTACCCCTAGTCTTTATAATGAGGGCTTTAAAGAGGAGGCAAATTTAGGCTATCATTTGGTAAAGCCTGTTAGCGGTAGTGATGCCTTTACAGGCGTGATTCGTTACTGTGATGAGGGGGATTTAAAGAGACTTTATGAGGGGGAGGGTTACAAAATCACAAGTATTAAAATCCATATCCAAAAAGACTTAGAAAAACAGCTAAACGAGCTTTACATTATCGAGGGAGAGCGTTATGAATAAAAGTGTTTTATGGGAAGAAATCTTTTCTAAAAAAGAATGGGGTAAATACCCAAGCGAAAGTGTGATTCGCTTTATCGCTAGGAATTTTTATAATGTAAAAGACAGAAACACGATTAAAATTTTAGAACTAGGACTTGGCACTGGTGCAAATTTATGGTTTTGTGCTAGAGAGGGCTTTAAAGTCAGTGGCATAGAGTGGAGTAAAACAGGAGTAGAGCGTTTTAAAGCAAGACTTAAAGAAGAAAAGTTAAGCACACAAATAGAACAAATTGAAATCGGCGATTATTTAGAAAAGCTTGATAATTTTAAAGATGAAAGCTTTGATGCTGTTATTGATGTGGGAAGTTTGTGTTGTAATGATAGGGAGAAAACGCGTCAAATTTTCTTAAAAGCCTTTAAAAAGCTTAAGGTGGGTGGGAAATTTTTCTCCCTTACTTTAGCGAAAGGGCTTTTGGGTTATGAAGAGGGTAGGGGCGATTTTTTTGAACCAAAAGAAGGAATTTATACGCATTTGGGTTTATTACGCTTTGATGATGAGCTAAGTCTTAAAGAGCTTTATGCACACGAAAATTTAAAATGCCTTAGCCTTAGCACTCAAATTTTAGAAAATGATGGCGTAGTGCTTGATAAACTTCTCATTTTCGAAGGGCTTAAAAATGCTTAACACACGGGGGGGGGGGGGGGTAAAACCCCTTGTTATAGGATATTTAGGCGATGGAAAATGGGCAAGATTTGCTCTTTTGAAATTTTTAAATGATGAAAGATTAAAAGTGGCTTTTGTCATTTTAAGAGTGCAAAAAGATGTGAAATTGCAAAAATTAGCACGGAAATTTGACCTGCCTTGTTTTGTGTGTGAAGATATCAATAATGAAAAGAGTTTAAGGCTTATTGAAAGTTTTGCGCCTGATTTGCTTGTATCGATGAGTTTTGACCAAATTTTTAAAGAGCGGATTTTAAATGCTTTTGAGGGTAAAATCATCAATTGCCACGCGAGCAAACTCCCCTTTTATCGTGGGCGTAATAATTTAAATTGGGTTTTGATTAATGATGAAAAAGAATTTGGCGTAAGTGTGCATTTTATAGATAGTGGTGTGGATACGGGTGATATTATCTTGCAAAAAAGCTATGCTATTAGCGATGAAGATGATTATGCTACGCTTTTAAAGAGGGCTTATAAGGCGTGTGGCACTTTGCTTTATGAGGCGGTGCTTTTATTTTTAAACCCTCCTGTTAGGGCATATTCGCAACGAGGCTTTGTTTGCAAACGCCGCGTTGAGGGTGATGAGAGAATTGACTGGACTTTAAGCACGAGGGAACTTTTTAATTTTATCCGTGCCTTAAATGCTCCAAATTTAGGTGCTTCAGCCTTTATAAACGGCGTTTTAATTAAGCTTTATAAGAGTGAAATTTTAAAGCAAGAATTTAAGGGTGCTGTTGGAGAGATTGTAAGTGTAAATGATGAGGGCTTTATCGTTTGCACAAAAGACGGAGCTTTAAAAATGACACATTATGAAGGAGAAGTGGCTTTGGGAAGTTTTTTTGACACACACGGGGGGGGGGGGGGGGGGGGGGGGGTGGCTTCCCACCACTTCAAAATGAGAAAAACAGAGCTTTGGAAGATGAGTAGGATAAGCTTGGACGCTTTTTTGGGGGATAAGAGCGGAAATTTTGGCACGGATATTTATTTTCATAAAGACTACGCAAGGCTTTATGGGGAGGTTTTTGAATTTAGCTTTTGTCAAAATGGCTTCATTTTTAAGACACTTGGCATTAAAAACAAAATCCCAAATTCGCCCTTTTTTGACCTGCAAAGTCCCTATGGGTATAGTGGATTTTATAGTAATTCTAGCGATGAAGCCTTTTTAAAAGAAGCTTTAGAAAAGCTAAAGCAAAAGGCTCTAGCTGAAAATATCATCGCTTTTTTTATAAGATTACACCCTTTTGATACAAATTTGGCTTTTTATGAAAGGTATTTTGATTTTTTCAAAAAAGAAAGAAAAATCGTTTTAGTCAATACAAATCAAGATTTTACAAGCCTTAGAAAAGCTTATAGCCCTCGCATTTTAAGCTATACGAAAAAAGCAAGAAAAGAGCTTAATATCTCTTCTTGTGATATAAGTTTTTCTAAGCCTTTTTGTGAGCTTTATGAAAAAACGATGATACGCAATAAAGCAGATGATTTTTATTTTTTTAGTCAAGAGTATTTTGACACGCTTTTTAGTTTCAAATCTCATCTTTGCTTAAGAGCTGAGTATGAGGGGAGGATTTTAGCTTTTGCGGATTTTTTCGTGGAAAAAGATTTTGCTTATTATCATTTAAGTGCGAATTGTAATGAAAGAAATGCTAATGCCGCTTTGCTTGATTATTTTTTCGAGCTTTGTGTGGAAAGAGGTGTGAAATTTGTGCTTTTGGGTGGGGGCGTGGAGGATGATGATGCGCTTTTTTATTTTAAAAGCCGTTTTTCAACCCTTTGGACGCATTTTAGTATAGGCGGACTTGTATTTGACACTCTTAATTATGAAAAATTATGCGAGGGAAGCAAAAATGCTTTGTTTTTAAAATACCGCTCTTGTGCGGGGGGGGGGGGTAAGTTTTTTGTAAATTTGCCGATTTAATCTAAAATTAGATTTTAAAAAGGAAAGAAATGCAATATTGTGATTATTGCGTGATGCCAAACACACGCCCGGGGATTAAATTTAGCCTTGATGAAAAAGGCAAAAATATCTGCTCTGCTTGTATCAATCATCAAAATAAAGATAAAATCGACTATAAAGCACGCTTTAAAGAGCTTGAAGCCCTTTGCGATAAACACCGCCGCCGTAATGGTAAATTTGAATATGACTGCGCTATCGCTGTGAGTGGGGGTAAGGATAGCCATTATCAAGTGCATATTATGAAGGAAAAGCTTGGAATGAACCCTGTGCTTTTTAGCGTGGAGGATAATTTCACAATGACAGAAGCCGGGAAGAAAAACCTAAGAAATATCAGCGAAACCTTTAAATGCCACCTTATCACACTAAAGCCAGACATCAGCACTCAAAAAAGAGTAATGCTAAAAACCTTTGAAAAATACGGAAAACCAACTTGGTTTATCGACCGCCTCATTTATAGCTATCCTTTTGGTATGGCTTTGAAATTTAACACGCCT
Source organism: Campylobacter felis (assembly GCF_030250085.1). Classification (NCBI taxonomy): domain Bacteria; kingdom Pseudomonadati; phylum Campylobacterota; class Epsilonproteobacteria; order Campylobacterales; family Campylobacteraceae; genus Campylobacter; species Campylobacter felis. The sequence goes on along the minus strand of NZ_JANURX010000010.1, from coordinate 52,017 downwards.
TTACTTGTGTATGGTGAAAATGTAAGCTATGAATACGGCGGAGGGGACGCTGTGGAAACGCCTAGCGCTAAGGGCATATTTTTAAACGGCGTAGCGAGTGATATGGACTTAAACGAGTTTTTAGACGATGAGGTAAAAGAAGAAAATTTACAGCTTTTCTTTGACCCTAGTAAAGATGATTTAGACAAACTTGAGCCTATATATTTGAGTTATTTTATAAAGTGGAATTCGTATCAAAATTATATTTTTGCGAAAAAGCGTGGCTTTTGTGATTTGCAGGGTGAGTGGGATAGAACGCACACGGCGGAAAATTTTGACCAAATTGATAGCATAGGCTACATTTTACACGCGTGGATGAAGTATCCTAAATTTGGGCACGCGATGAGTAGCGATTACGCGGCGCGTTTTGTTCGTTATGGATTACTAAGCCGTGAGGAAGCTGTGAAAATCGTTAAGCAAAGAGACCATAATTTAGATAATCGTTGCGTGGAGGATTTTTGCTCTTTTGTAGGGATTTCAAAAACAAAATTCTGGCAAATCATAGAAAAGCATTATAATAAAGAGCTTTTTTATAAAAATGAATTTGGCGAATTTAAGCTTAAAAATGAGCTTAAATAGGCTTTTGTGCTGACATTGCTAGGGACGGCAAGTTATAGATTGCCACGAGTTTTTAACAAACTCTCGCAATGACGGCTTTTGCGAAGCGGCGGCTTGGGCTTTAGCTAAGTAGCAAACTAAGGCAAATCCGTAGGATTTGGGCGAGTCGTGCCTTTAGCTTTAAATGAGTTTGAGTGGCAAAACTAGGGGCTTTTTGCTTTGCAAAAAGGGACGGCTTGGGCTTTAGCTTTGCTACTTTAGCAAGGCTTTGCCTTGCGTTAAAAGTAGGTAAAAAAAGGAAAAAATAAAACAATGCAAAATTCTTTATCAGCTTATACAAAAAAATATGATGATTTAAATTATGGACTCAGTTTTGCCGATGGACATATCGTGCGTTTTTATGAGAGAATTTTAAAATACAAGCTAGGCTTTAGGGCTGGAAATATGCTTGATTTTGGTTGTGGTAAGGGCGTGCATAGTGCATATTTTGCGAGTAAGGGCTATAAATGCTTTGGTGTGGATATAGTGCCAAGCTTAAAGCAAGCTTATGAAAAACTTGTTGGGGGGGGGGGCTGTAAGATTATACAGCCAAATTCAAGCCTTGCGGGACTTTTTGAGGAAAAGATGAATTTAATTATCGCGAATCAAAGCCTTTATTATTTGCCTAAAAGCGTTTTAGCGCAAAATGTGGCGGAGCTTTATGAAATGTGTGAAAAAGGGGCTATCTTTTTTGCAACGATGATGAGTGAGAAAAATTATTATTTCAAACACGCAGGAAATGAAGACTCTCAGGGGCTTAGAGAGGTTGTTTTAAAAGGTAGGTTAAATGAAACAAGCTATATTCATTTTGTCAAAGACGCACAGGATTTAAAGGCTTTATTTGCCCCTTTTAAGTGCCTTTATCTTGGAGAATACGATCCGATAAATTTTTATGAATTTGAGGGGAGTGCGCATCATTTTATTTTTGTAGGGATTAAAGAGTGAAAAAAGTGCTAATCATAGCAGAAGCTGGGGTTAATCACAATGGTGATTTAAATTTAGCCAAAAAGCTGATTGAACAAGCCGCTAAAGCAGGGGCTGATGTGGTGAAATTTCAAACCTTTAAGGCGGAGGATTGCGTTAGCATAAAAGCAAAAAAGGCAAAATACCAACTAGAAAATACTGCCAAAGATGAAAGCCAACTGGAGATGATAAAAAAGCTCGAGCTTTCCCGTGAGGCACATTTTGAGCTTATGAAGCATTGCAAAAAACATAATATCGCTTTTTTATCCACGCCTTTTGATTTAGAAAGTGTGGCGTTTTTGCAAAGTCTTAATTTGTCTTATTTTAAAATCCCAAGCGGAGAAATCACAAATTTACCCTATCTAAAAGCGGTAGCAAAGTGTAAAAAAAAGGTGCTTTTATCCACAGGTATGGCAAATTTAGCAGAAATTGAAGCTGCGCTTGAAATTTTACGCAAAAATGGCACGAGAGACATCACGCTTTTGCACTGCACCACTGAATACCCAGCCCCCTTTGAAGAGGTGAATTTAAATGCGATTAAAACCTTAAAAGAGGCTTTTAAACTTAAAGTGGGCTACTCGGACCACACTAAGGGTATAGTCGCAACCTTAGGTGCGGTGGCACTAGGTGCAGTAGTGATAGAAAAGCATTTTACTTTGGATAAAACGATGGAGGGACCCGACCACAAGGCAAGTTTAGAGCCTAGTGAGCTAAAAGAGCTTTGTGAGGGTATAAGGACGCTTGAAAAAGCCTTAGGAAATGGGATAAAAAAGGCAAGTAAAAGCGAGGCGAAAAATATCATCATCGCTAGAAAAAGTTTAGTAGCAAAGCGTGAAATTCAAAAAGGCGAGAAATTTAGCGAACAAAATTTAACGACAAAACGCCCAGGAAGTGGCATTAGTGCGATGCGGTATGAGGAGTATTTGGGAAAAAGAGCCTTAAAAACTTACAAAAAAGATGAGCTTATCAATGAGTAGGAAAAAAATAGCCCTTGTAAGTGCGACTAGGGCGGAGTGGTATTTACTATGGAATTTGGCAAAAGAGCTTGAGAAAGATGAAAAATGTGAGCTTTTGCTTTTGGTAACGGGGGCGCATTTGAGCGAAAATTTTGGTTACACTTTTAAAGAGATAGAAAAAGACTTCACTATCACTAAAAAAATTCCTATTTTACAAGATAATGATGGTAGCTTAAGCCTTGCGAAAAGCTTGGCGGTGGCGGTGAGTGCTTTTGCGGAGGCTTTTGAGACATTAAAACCTGATGCGGTGGTTATTTTAGGGGATAGATATGAAATGTTAGGCGTTGCAAGTGCGGCTTTGATGATGCATATCCCCATTATTCATCTTTGCGGAGGAGAGCTTACTTTGGGTGCTATGGATGATAGCATAAGACATAGCATTTCTAAAATGGCGAGTTTGCATTTTGTCAGCACCAAAGCTTATAAAAAAAGGCTTATGCAGCTTGGCGAGGAGGAGGGGCGTATTTTTAATGTCGGCTCCTTAGCAGGGGAAAATGTCAAAAAATTAAAGCTTTTAAGCAAAAAAGAGCTCGAAAGTGAGCTTGGTTTAAGCCTTAAAAATTTCTTACTCATCACTTATCACAGCGAAACGCTAAATTTGCAAAATACAAAAAAAGAAGTGCAAATTTTACTTGATTTTTTAGATACACTTAAAGATATTACACTTATTTTTACTAAGGCAAATGCCGATGAAAACGGACTTTTAATCAATCAAGCCCTAGAAAATTACTGCCTTAAAAACTCTCATAAAGCAAAGCTTTTTGATAATCTTGGGGCGCTTAAGTATCTAAGTGCCTTAAAACACGCAAAAGCAGTGGTGGGAAATAGTTCAAGTGGAATTTGTGAAAGTGGCTTTTTTAAAACCCCTTGCATTAATATAGGCGATAGGCAAAAAGGAAGAATTAGGGGGGATAATATCATTGATTGTAAGATGAAAGACTTAAAAAAGGCTTTTAAAAGGCTTGAAAGTAAGGAATTTAAAGAAAAGATGAAGCATTTTAAAAACCCTTTTGAAAGTAAAAAAAGTCCATCGATTTTTATAAAAGATGTGATTAAAAACACAAATTTAGCTACAATTTTACAAAAAGATTTTGTGGATAGAAAATGAATATAGAGAGTTTAAAGCTAAGTGTAAATTCCAGCATAGAAAAAGCCCTTGAGATTATAGGAAAAGAGAGGGTCAGGCTTGGCGTAGTGGTAGGTAAAAATGGGGAATTTTTAGGGATAATTTCTGATTCTAACATTAGAAAAGCCTTAATTAATGGCAAAACCTTAAAAAGCAAAATTAAAGAAATTTATACCAAAAACCCCATTACCATAGCCGAAAATACAAGCAAAGCAAAACTTTTAGAATTAAGTGCTAAGACTGATATTTATGATTTTCCTGTTTTAAATAAAAAGGGCGAGGTCGTTTCTATCCGCTCTATTTCTTCGCTTTTAAGCACGAAAAAACTCCCCTTTTATGTCATCTTAATGGCAGGTGGGCTTGGATCACGCTTAAAAGAGCTGACTAAAGAAACGCCAAAACCTATGCTAAAGGTCGGCAAAAAGCCTATTTTAGAAAATATTATCCAAAGGCTTCACACACAAGGCTTTGAAAAATTTATCTTTTGTGTGAATTATAAAAGGCAAATTATTGAGGATTATTTTAAAAAGGGCGAGGAATTTGATGTTAAAATTTCTTATGTTAAAGAGCGGAAAAAGCTAGGCACTGCGGGGGCTTTAAGCCTCATAAAGCAAAAATTTAAAGAAAGCTTTATTGTGATGAATGCGGACATTTTAACCGAGCTTGATTTTAATGAGCTTTTAAAAGCACATCAAAAAAGCAAGGCTTTAATGAGTGTTTGCGTAAGGGAATTTCACCAACAAGTGCCTTATGGGGTGATTAAGGAAAAAAATGGCTTCATCACGCACATTGAGGAAAAGCCAACGCAAAGCTTTTTAGTGAGTGCGGGAATTTATGTGTGTGAGCCTAGTATTTTAGAGCTTTTGGAGAAAAATATTTACCTTGATATGCCAGAGCTTATACAAAAGGTGATGCAAAAAGGCAAGGTGAATACCTTTTTAATCGAGGATTATTGGATTGATATAGGTAGGCTTGAGGAATTTAAAAGGGCAAATGATGAAATCAAAGAGTAAAGCCCTAATTATTGGCTTTGGAAGCATAGGCAAAAAGCATTTTTTAGCCCTTAAAACGCTTGGATTTGAGGTAAGCGTGGTGTCAAAAAGTGCGAGTGAGAGTCTTTTTGAGAAATTTGGAGTCTTTGAAATTTATCGCTCTTTAAAAAAGCCCCACTTAGATGAATTTGAGCTTTTTATCATCGCAAATATCACAACAAAGCATTTAAAAACACTTCAGTTTTTAGATAAAACGCTTAAAAATAAAAGCATTTTGGTGGAAAAACCGCTATTTGAAAAATCCTATCCTTTTAAAGAAAGTGGGAGAAACCACATTTTCATCGCCTATCTTTTGCGTTTTCACCTTGTGATTTTAACGCTAAAAGAGCTTTTGAGGGGGGATAAGCCTTATTTTGCAAGTTTGGAGTGCGATTCTTATCTGCCTAAATGGAGGGCGGTGGATTATAGGCAAAATTATAGTGCCAAAAAAGAGCTTGGTGGGGGTGTGCTGCTTGATTTATCGCACGAAATAGACTTGGCTTTGTTTTTATTTGGGGATTTAAAGCTTTGTTTTTCTCAAAATGCCAAAATAAGTGAGCTTGAGATCAAAAGCGATGATTTTGCCTTTTTAGCCTTAGAAAAAAAAGGTTTAAAGGTGCATATAAGGCTGAATTATTTTTCTAAATTTGAAAGAAGAGAAATTACTATCCACACGCCAAAACAAAGCTTTAGAGTGGATTTAAGAGCGGCTAGAATTCACATTTTTAAAGAAAATGAAGAGGAAATTTTAAATTATGAAAGTGATACTATAAGTCTTTTGGCAAAACTTCAAGAGGCGGTTTTAAGAAAAGATGAGAATCTTTGCACTTTAAAAGAGGCAAAAAAACTTTTAAAACTTTGTGATAAGGCTAGGAAATGATACTTTGCACGGTTTGCGCCCGTGGCGGAAGTAAGGGCGTTAAGAATAAAAATATCCGCCAAATTGACGGACTTGAATTAATCGCTTATAGCATTTTACAAGCGAGGGAGAGCGGGCTTTTTGAGCATATTGTGATAAGCACAGATAGCGATGAGATAGCCGCAGTTGCACAAAAACACGGCGGTGAGGTTTTTTTTAAAAGAGACGCACAAATGGCAAGTGATAGTGCGGCAAAAGTGCCAGCGATTAGAGACACACTTTTAAGAAGTGAGGCGCATTTTGGGCAAAAATTTCACACCCTCATCGACCTAGATGCCACCGCCCCCCTTCGCACGAGTGAAGACATAAAAAAAGCTTACACGCTTTTTAAAAGTGGGGATTTTGAAAATCTCATCACCGCCGTTCCTGCTAGGCGTAATCCTTATTTTAATTTAATCGAAGAGCAAAAAGAGGGAGGCTTTAACACCTCCAAGCCCTGCACCTTTGTGTGCCGTCAAGAAGCGCCTAAGTGCTATGATATGAACGCGAGTATTTATATCTTTGATAGAGAGCGGCTTTTAAAACGCGATGATGTGTTTGGTGAAAAAACGGCGCTTTATGTGATGAGTGAGGAAAGTGCTTTTGATATCGATAGTGAGCTAGATTTTAAAATCGTAGAGTTTCTATTAGGAGAAAGGAGGCTAAATGCTAAGAGATAAGGTCATTTTCATAGCAGGAGCTTGTGGGCGTATAGGCAGGGCTTTAAGCACTGAGCTTTTAAGTCAAAACGCTAAAATCATTATCGCAGACATTAACGAGGCGAATTTGGCTAAACTCAGTGAGGATTTAAAAGGCGAAGTTTTAAGCGTGAGGCTTGACATCACAAAAAAAGAAAGCCTAGAAGAAGCGATAAATAAGGCAAAAGAGCGTTTTGGCAAAATTGATGGCTTTGTCAATTCTAGCTATCCTTGCGGAAAAGACTGGGGCAAGATTGATTATTATGAAGCAAGTTTTGAGCAAATTTGTGAGAGTTTAAATTTACATTTGGGTGGTTTTATTTTAGCTGCAAATGCCTTTGCGAAATTTTTTAAACAGCAAGGCTTTGGAAATATCATCAATCTTAGCTCCATTATGGGCGTGTATGCGCCGAAATTTGAAAATTACGCAGGCACTTCTATGCAAAGTAGCCTAGAGTATAGCGTGATAAAGGCCGGGATTAATCACTTAGGCGCGTGGATGGCCAAAGAGCTTTTTAACACAAACATACGCGTGAATACTTTGGCGAGTGGGGGGATTTTAGATAATCAGCCTGAAAGCTTTTTAAAAGCGTATAGGAATTGCTGTGCAAGTAAGGGTATGCTTGAAGCTAGTGATGTGTGCGGAACGATAGCTTTTTTACTAAGCGACAAGGCTAAATTTATCACAGGGCAGACTCTAGTCGTGGCTGATGGCTGGGGGCTTTGATGTCTATTTTTGAAAGAAATTTAGCTCACCTTAGCCCCTCTTTACAAAACGCACTTTTAAACCTTGATGAAAAGAGTAAAAACGCCTTTAAAATCACCGAAGAATACGCAAAAAACGAAAGGGTGTTTTATAAAAATTTCATTGCAGAGGGGGGGGGGGCAGTGTTTGATTATGAGGAATTTGAGGAAAGGCTAAAAGAATTTAAAGAAAAATACCCCCTTTATCCTATGCTTTATTTTTATGGGATTTCAAATGCTTTTATGTTGCAGATTTTACTTAAAAATCCTAACCATTGCCATTTAGTGGTTTATGAAAAGAATTTGGCTTTGCTTTATGTTGTTTTATCAAGCATTGATTTAAGCACGGCTTTAGCACAAAAAAGGCTTTTGATTTTTAATGAAGTGAGCCAAATGGAGTATCTTTGTGGCACTCAGCCTTTTTTGGCTTATTCTAGGACTTATTTTTTAGAGCTTATGAGTGATTTTTATGCGACAGAGCAAAAAGAAATTTTAGCCCTAAATTCCTTTTTAATGGAGGGTTTTAAAAAAGAAATTTTAAAGCAAGGAAACGACCCAAAAGACGCTTTGCAAGGCATAAGGCAATTTGTTTATAATTTAGACACGATGATAAAACGCCCTAGTTTAAAAGAATTAAAAGCAAAAAGAAAAGCCCAATTTAAATCCTGCGTGATAGTAAGCACCGGTCCAAGCCTAGCAAAACAACTCCCCCTTTTAAAAGAATTCCAAGATAAGGTCGTCATTTTTGCGGCGGACTCAGCTTACCCTATCTTAATACAAAATGACATCATTCCTGATTATGTGTGTATGGTAGAACGCACAGATTTTACAGCAGAATTTTTTAAGCACGACTTTGGCACAAAAGATGACAAAACGACCTTTTTACTTGCTTCTTTAGTGCATCCAAAAGCCATAGAGTATTTAGAGAGAAGAAATAAGAAATTTATGCTCATCCCTAAATACCTCGATTTTGCAAGGTATGTTGATTTAAGACCTTTTGGTCTTATCAATTCTGCTTTAAGTGTGGCACATATGTCTTTGATGTTAGCAAAAGAGCTTGAATTTAAAACAATCGTTTTCATCGGGCAGGATTTAGCCTTTAATGACTTGGGACATTCTCATTCTAAGGACTATCAGCATAGTGTCAATTTTGAAAGTGAGGCTTATGAGAAAATAGAAATTCCAGCCTATGGTGGAAAGGGCTTTGTGAAAAGCCATTTTATGTGGATATTTTTTAAGCAAATTTTGGAAAGTTTGGTAAAAGATATGACAAGCATTAAAATTTACAACGCCACGCAAGGCGGTGCTAGGATAGAAGGTTTGATAGAAAAGCCCTTTATGGAGTGCTGTGAGGAATTTTTTACCGAAGAAAAGGGCGATTTGGCTACACTTAAGCCTTTTGACGAAAAAAAGCAAGATGAATTGAGGCTTAAAGCTTATGCGAGAGTAAGCAAAGTGATGAAAGAGTGTGTGAGGATTAAGGAATTTTTAGAAAATTCCCATAAGGACTTAGAAGAGCAATTTTTAAGTTTAAACACACTTGAACTCGAAGAAGCACTTTTAAAAGAAAAAGAGTGTTTGCAAAAGATTGATAAGTTTAGAGAGGCGATTTTTGAGGCGATTTTTGAGGCGATTCAGCCGTTTTTCGTGCATTTTAATGTCAATTTAAATAAAATTTTAGTGCTAAATCCTTTAAGTAAGGAAGATTTGTTTAATAAAAATGCCCTTGTCATTAAAGAGCATTTGGATTTTATGCAAAGCATTTTTGGCTTTATCCACGCAGAGTTACAAACACTAGAATTTGCCATAATTCCTCTTGAAAACACACTCAAAGCTAGGAATTTAAGCAAATACCAAGAAAGGCTAAAACGATGAAAAAAATTCTTATCACGGGTGCGGATGGCTTTATAGGCTCACATCTTTGCGAGGTTTTACACGCTAAGGGCTATAAAATCAGGGCTTTGAGCTTTTATAATTCTTTTAATTTTTGGGGGCATTTGGAGCATTTGCCTTGCAAGGACTCGCTAGAGATTGTCAGTGGGGATTTAAGAGATAGTTTTTTTTGCGATAGCCTTGTAAAAGGCGTGGATGCGGTGCTTCATTTAGGAGCTTTAATTGCTATACCTTATTCTTACACTGCACCGCAAAGCTATGTCGATACCAACATACAAGGCACTTTAAATTTACTTGAAGCCTCCAAAAGACACGGCGTAAAACGCTTTATCCATACTTCAACAAGTGAGGTTTATGGGAGTGCGCTTTATACGCCCATTGATGAAAAACATCCGCTTCAGCCTCAAAGTCCTTATTCTGCAAGTAAGATAGGGGCAGATATGTTAGCCCTTAGCTATTTTTACAGCTTTAATTTCCCTGTGATTGTGGCGCGTCCTTTTAATGCTTATGGTCCGCGTCAAAGTGCTAGGGCTTTTATCCCTGCGATGATAGTGCAAATTTTAAGTGGGGCAAAAGAGCTTAAGGTGGGGGATTTAAGCACGAAGAGGGATTTAAATTTCGTGCGAGATACTTGCGAGGGCTTTGCTACGCTTTTAAAATATGGCGAGTGTGGCGAGGTTTATAATATAGGCAGTGGGATTGAGTATGCTATGAGCGAGGTTTTAGAGCTGATTTGTAAGCTTTGTGGTGTGGAGCTTAAAATCACCCAAGATGAAAAAAGACTACGCCCTAAAAATAGCGAAGTGATGAGACTGCTATGCGATAGCTCTAAGTTAAAAAGCGTGAGTGCGTGGCAAAGTAGGGTTTCTTTAGAAGAGGGATTAGGGCAAACCATAGCTTATATTAAGGCGAATTTAAACGCTTATAAAACGGGGATTTATAATGTTTGAAAAAGAAATTGCCTTTATTAAAAACCTTTACAAAAAAGAGCAAATCGCCCTTCACGAGCCTTGCCTTGGGGTAGAAGAAAAGACGCTTTTAAATGAATGTATAGAAAGTGGGTTTGTCTCAAGTGTGGGGAAATTTGTGAGCGAATTTGAGGAGCAAATCAAAAAATTTAGCAAAGCAAAATATGCCGTAGCGACAAATTGCGGCACTTCAGCGCTTCACATCGCACTTTTGGCAAATGGTGTGGATAAAAAATGCGAGGTCATCACGCAGGCTTTAAGCTTTGTAGCGACTGCAAATGCTATTTTTTACACGGGTGCAAAGCCCATTTTTTTAGATGTGAGTCTTAAAACGCTTAGTTTAAGCGAGGAGGCTGTAAGAGAATTTTTAGCAAAAAATGCCTTTGTGAAAAATGGAAAATGCTTTAACAAGCACACGAAAAAGCATATAAAAGCTTTGGTGGTGATGCATACTTTTGGCTTAAGTGCTGAAATTTTAGAGCTTAAAGAGCTTTGCGAAAAATATCATATCATTTTAATCGAAGACGCCGCAGAGGCACTTGGAAGCTTTTATAAAAATAAAGCCTTAGGCACTTTTGGCAAGTGTGGAATTTATAGCTTTAATGGCAATAAAATCATCACAGGAGGCTGTGGTGGCGTGATTTTAAGCGATGATGAAAAAATCGCTAAAAAGGCAAGACACTTAAGCACAACGGCTAAAATCCCACACCCTTATCATTATAAGCACGATATGCTTGGTTTTAATTATAGGCTGTGTAATATCAATGCCGCTTTACTTGTAGCACAAATGAAAAAACTTAATGCGTTTTTAGAGGATAAAAGAAATACCGCTAAAATTTATAAAGAATTTTTTCAAAATAGCACATTTTGTCAATTTATCGATGAGGGTGAAAATGAAAAAAGTAATTTTTGGCTTTGTGCTTTAAAATTTAAAAAGGCAAGTGTGAGAAAAGAATTTATAAAAACTTGCCTTGAAAATCAAATTTTCGTGCGTCCTGTGTGGAAAAGCTTGGCAAGTTTAAAAATGTATAAAGATTGTCAAAAGGATAGCTTGAAAAATACTAAAATTTTGGAAAAAACTCTTTTAAATATCCCAAGTAGCGTTAGAGGCTCTTAATGCCCCTCATCTACGATGGTCGCCCCTGCTAAATAAACATAAGTTAAAATCATAAAAATGAAAGCTTGTAAAAATGCCATAAAACTTAAAAGCACATAGGCAGGAAGTGGAGCTATATAAGGCACAAGGGCTAAAATCACAGCTAAAAATAAATCATCGCCTTTAATATTACCAAATAAACGAAACGATAGAGAAATCACGCGTGAAATGTGCGAGACGATTTCGATAGGAAACATTAAGGGGGCTAAAATTTTCACAGGTCCCATAAAGTGAGCGAAGTATTTTACCACGCCCTGCGTTCTAATGCCCTCAAAATGATAATAAACAAACACGATAAGCGCCAAAGAAAGCGTTAAATTTAAACTTGCACTTGGGGCGTGAAAGCCCGGGATAATGCCTATAATATTACTAAAAAATACAACAATGCCCAAAGTCGCCACGAGGGGGAGGTATTTTCTAGCGGACTTTTCATTACCCATAGTATCATTACCCATAGACAAAACGCCCTCCAAAAAGGCTTCGCTTATATTTTGCATGCCTCTTGGGATAAGCTGCATAGAACGGGTAGAAAGTTTAGCAATAATCACGGCAAATAAAGCTACCAAAGCTAAGTGAAAAAAGTATGAAAAAGTATGACTTGAATCAATTAAAGAGCTAAATAAAAATAAATCTTTCATCTATATTCCTTAAGGGGCTAATTCTTAAAATCAAAAAGGCAATTCTAGCAAATTTTTGCTTAATATTTTAATATGCTTTCAAAAAAAGCGATATTTTTACGCATTTTTTTTCTTGTAAAAAAACCTTTTTTTTGTTAAAATGACGGCTTTAAATTGACTTATAAAGGATAAATTTTGGCAAAAGATGATGTCATAGAAATTGATGGAAATGTAATTGAAGCTTTACCTAATGCAAATTTTAAGGTCGAACTTGATAATAAACATATAATTTTATGCCACATAGCAGGTAAGATGCGTATGCACTATATCCGCATTATGCCAGGAGATAGGGTTAAGGTCGAGTTGACTCCTTATAGTCTTGATAAAGGGCGTATCACTTTTAGATATAAGTAGGAGCAAAAGCTCCTTTTACTCAAAATACTGCTTTGCGTAAGCGGCATTTTCATACAAATTTTCTTTATATTTTTCTTTTCCATAGTTTGTAATGATGTCTTGTCCCTCTTTTGAGCTTAAGAATTTCACAAATTCAAGGGCTAGTTTTGAGGGTTTTTCCGTTGTCATAGCGACATAGGTATTAATCAAAACCTTATCACCAGAGTAAAGAATGTCTAAATTTTTTAGCTCATTTTTAGCTAGTTTGTAGGTGCTAGAATCGCTCATAAAATAGCCCTTTGTCGCATCTGCCTTTTTTAAAGTGGCTAGCATAAAGTCTTGATTTTTAACATACCATTTTCCATTAGGCTCGATGTTCGCACTTTTCCAAATGCTCATTTCTTTCTTGTGTGTGCCAGAATTATCCGCTCTAGTGTAAAAAAGTGCTTGTTTTTGTGCGATTTTGCTATAAGCTTCTTTAGCACTTTTTGCGTTTTTAATGTTAGCTGGGTCGTCTTTTGGACCTAGGATATAAAATTCATTTGAGCCTATGAGGGTTCTATTAGCCGCCCAACCCTCTTTTATGGCTTCTTTTTCTGCTTTTGGTGTATGCACCATAGCGATGTCGATTTGCTTTTCTTTTAGGAGTTTTAGAGTTGCCCCGCTTCCTGCTTTTATCCAGCAAAGTGAGCTGTTATTTTTAGCATTGAAAGCTTTGGCAAGTTCTTCTAAAAGTCCAAGCTCACCCGGACTTCCAGTGGCGAGTTTGATTTGCTCTTTTCCCTCTCCATAAACAGCTGTGCAGTCCATAGCACTAACCCCCGTAAGTGAAATCATAGCAACTAGTGCCATTTTAGATAGCATTTTCATTTTTGATCCTTGTGGTAAAGTGATTTGCTTTTTTATAAAAGTTTTGCATAATCTTAGCATAATTTTTTTGATAGCCATTTTCTTGACTAAATTTATCGCACATTCCGCCGTAACTTCCACCACTAAACCTATAAAAAGTATGTTTTGGGATAAAAATGAGGCTTGGAATTTGTAAAATGTCGCAAATATGCACTATGCCAGTATCCACAGAGATAAGTCCATCAAGCTTTTTACAAAAGCCTATGAGTGAGGCTATGCTGTCACTATTAATAAAAACTTTTAAATTGTCTTTTTCTTTGAGATTGAATTGCAAAGCATTATGTGTGAAATTGACCAAAACAAACAAAATTTCAGGGTGTTCTTTGGCTAAATTTTGACTTAGATTAAGCCAAGTTCTTGGCAGGGGATTAAAGCCTATGTTTTCAGTTTGATTACCAAAAACATTAACGGCGATGATTTTAGAAAATTTTTTACATCGACTAAAAAATTCCTTACTTAAAGTTTCGTCGCTAGGAAGCAAATTTTTAACTTCTTTAAAATCGATTTTAGAAAAATTTGCATTGTAATGTTTAGGATTGATAGTTTTGACAAGTTTTAGGGCGATTTCGCTCATATGTAGTTTTTTTCTAAAATAAGGCAAGGGAGTATCAAAACGAAAAAGACTATTAAAATGAGGCTGGGCGATAATGCGTTTAAATTGAAATTTGTGCAGTGTTTTGAAAAAATGTGAATTTCTTATATTGGTGATAAAAATATCGCTTTTTAAATTTTCAAAATCCTTACCCCCCCCGTATAAATTTCATCAATGAAAGGGATATTTTTAAGAAAGTTTTCATCGCTAAAGCCCTTTTGTGCTAAGATGAGTTTATCCTTTGGATAAAGGCATTTTATGGCATAAAGAGCTTTGAAGCATACGAGCAAATCGCCAAAGCCGTTTTGATGAAAAACTATGCGTCTCACTCTAAAACTACGCCCTCATTAATCACAACTTCGCCTATAATAAAGGCATCTGTGCTTTCAAGCACCTTAGAGGCATTGCTAGGACTTACGACAAGCACTAAGCCAACGCCCATATTAAAGCTTCTATACATTTCACTTTCTTCGACCCTTTCGCCGATGTGATAGAAAATTTCAGGGGTTTTTAGATGATGTTTTCTTATCACAGCACCTAAGCCTCTGGGTAAAACGCGTGGTAAATTCTCTACTAAACCCCCACCTGTAATGTGTGCTAAAGCATTAATATGGGGCTTTAGAGCTAAAAAATCTTTCACATAAATGCGTGTAGGTTCTAGTAAAATGTCAATTAAATTTCGCCCTTCAATTTTATCGTCAAATTTCATTTTAAGGCTTTCAAAAAGCACTTTTCTCGCTAAAGAATAGCCGTTAGAATGAAGCCCCGAGCTAGGTAGTGCTAAAAGCAAGTCGCCATTTTTAACATAAGGGCTTCGCTCAAGCTCCTCTTCTTCGGCTATACCTACCGCAAAGCCCGCTAAGTCAAAATCATCTTTTGCATACATTCCGGGCATTTCAGCGGTTTCACCGCCAATTAATGCGCAATTTGCCATCTTACAACCCTTAGCTATGCCCTCAACCACAGCTTTTGCGACCTCTACTTCAAGTTTTGCCGTAGCGTAATAATCAAGAAAAAATAAAGGCGTAGCAAAATTACAAATCAAATCATTTACGCACATCGCCACTAAATCCTGCCCTATGGTATCGTAGCGTTTTGCATCGATGGCTAGACGAAGTTTAGTGCCAACCCCATCAGTCGCTCCTAAAATCACAGGCTTTTCATAGCCGCTTGGCAGTCTAAAAGCCCCTGCAAATGAGCCTATGCCACCGATGACATTTTGGTTAAAAGTCTCTTTTACAAGAGGCTTAATCGCCTCTACAAAGGCATTGCCATTATCTATACTTACTCCAGCATCTTCGTATGAAATCATTTATTTACCTTTAAGAATTTAAAGGGTATTTTAGTCAAAAAAAGTTTCGACAAGGTATAAAATGAAAAATGCGTATTTTGTGAGTGCGAGCATAGCTTGTGGGAAAAGTTCTTTTATAAAAATAGCAAATGAGCTAGGCTTTGAAAGTTTAAGTGCGGACTTGATCGCAAATGAAATTACACAAAAAAATGCTGCTGTTTTAGCTGAGATGTTTTTGCTAAATTTGGATAAAGAGGGCAAAATAGATAAAAAAGCCCTTGCAAATTTAATTTTTAAGGATAAAAAGGCTAAAGAAAAATTAGAAAATTTTATGCATCCTAAAATACGCGAAGAGCTTTTAAGAAAAATGCAAATTTTAGAGCAAAAAGGACGCATTTTTTTTGTAGAAGTTCCGCTTTTTTTTGAAAGTGATTTTTATCAAAATTTAGGCAAAAGTGTGCTGATTTATGCACCTAAAAATGTGAGTTTGCAAAGATTAATGCAAAGAGATGGGTTAGATAAAGATGAAGCATTAAGAAGAATAAAATCGCAAATGGATATAGAAAAAAAGCGTGAAATGGCGGATTTTGTAATACAAAATATCGGCTCTTATGAAGAATTTAGGCAAAATTGTGTTAAATTTATCAAAAGCTTAAAGGAGCAGGGGTGAAGTTTTTCAAATATTGTGCTAGTGGGAACGATTTTGTGATTTTCAATGCTGACAAAAAAGCAAACAGAAGCGAGTTGGCGCGCATTTTGTGTAATCGTTACGAGGGCGTGGGTGCTGATGGTATGATAGTGATTTTACCTCACGAAAAATACGATTTTGAATGGGAATTTTACAATAAGGACGGCTCAAGAGCGGCGATGTGTGGTAATGGCTCAAGAGCGGCGGCACATTTTGCTTATCATATCAATGGAGTCAATTCTAAAATGCGTTTTTTAAGCGAAGCAGGAGTGATTGAAGCGAGTGTGAAAAAAAGTGGGGTTGAGGTAGTTTTAGGGGAGGCAAGAGCTGTTAAAGAGCCTTTTGAATTTGGGGGGAGGGTGTGGCAGCATTGCGATACGGGAGTGCCGCATTTGGTGCATTTTTGCGAAAATATCGAGGAATTTGACAAAAAAACCTGTCAAATTTTAAGAAAAAAATATAATGCCAATGTGAATTTCGCACAAATTATCGATGATAAATTAATAAAAGTGCGAACCTTTGAGCGTGGAGTTGAAGATGAAACTTTAGCGTGTGGGACGGGGATGGCGGCTTGTTTTTATCTAGCATATTTGCAAAAAAAACTTAAGGATAAGGTTAAAATCGTGCCAAAAAGCGGGGAGCAGCTTAGTTTTAGGTTAAAAGATGAAAAAATTTATTTTAAGGGTAAGGTGAAGTGTTGTTTTGAAGCGAATTATTATTTTTCTTAGCCTATTTTCTCTAGCCTTTGCTGGTTTTGACGAAAGTTATTATAAGCTTTCAAATGAAGAAAGAAGGGCTGTTTTTTTTGCGAAAATGGACAAGCTTTTAGATCGCTCCTTTGCTAAGGTGGCTAAGGAAAGGGCTTTTGTAAAGTTTTTTTTAGAAAATGGTGCTAAAAACGGCTTTAGAGAGAGCGAGGGTTTAATCAAACTTGCAAATTTAAGGGAAAAATACCGCGTTAAAAATCTTTTTTCTTGGGAAGAATATGATAAAAAAATGCGTCTAGTGCCTAAATCTTTAGCAATGGCACAAGCTTTAATTGAAAGTGCGACCGCGACAAGTCGTTTTGCAAGAAAAGCAAATAATCTTTTTGGCGAATGGACTTGGGGAGAAAAAGGCATAGTGCCTGAAAATAGAGCGCCAAATTCTAAGCATAAAATTCGCATTTTTGATAGTTTAGAAGAAAGCGTGGATTCTTATGTGCTTAATTTAAATCGTCATTTTGCTTATGAGAATTTTCGCCAAAAACGCTACGAATTTGCTAAAGAGGGTAAGGAATTTAGTGGAATCGAAGCAGCTAAAAGCCTTCACTCTTATTCTGAGCTTGGTGGGAGCTATATTAAAATGGTAACTCAAGTGATACAAAAATATAAACTTATGGAGTATGACTTAAAGACTCAAAGCCCACTTATCAAATGGTAAAATTTCAAATTTAACGCCTTGTTCAAAAAAACTTTCTTCGCTTGAAAGTGTGATGAAAACTATGTGGAAAATACCTAATTCAAGGGCTTTTGGTAGAATTTTTTTAGCCCTTAGCTTAATGAGGTCTATGTCTAGGGTTGGACTTGAGATGTAGGCGTGATGCGTGGTGTAAAAGTGGAAAAATTTATTATAAAAAAGCTTTTTTTGGCATTTAAAAAGCTCGCATAGGAGCATATTTTCAAAAAGGGCGTTAAAATTTTTTTGTATGCAAAGGGCATTTCTTAGACTAAAATCTTTAAAATAAATTTTAAAAAGCTTTTTTTCTCCGTGTGTTAAATTTGTAATGATGAAGCGATTTTCTAAATCTTTTATGCTTTTATAAACGCTATCTTTTGAGGTTTTGATTTTTGTTTTAAGGTTTAAAAAAAGTTGGTTTATGCTGATTTCTTTGCCTAAATTAAGAGCCAAGTATTTTAAAATTTCAAGCTCTAAAAGACTAAATTCTTTTGGGGAGATTTTATCATTTTCTTTTTGTCCGTTTTGTAGAAAAAGCCCTAAGAGCTGTTGTATTGGAAGATTTTTTTTACTAATGCTAATAAATTCTTCAAAATCACAAAAATTTAAATAAAGCTCCTTAAAGCCCTTTAAATTTAACAAATTATTATGAGTGCAAACTATGGTATTTATGGGACTTTGAAAGTTTAAATTAGTGGGAGCATTATAAAGGCAGAGAATTTGAATTTGCGGATTTTGCTTTAAAAAGGATGTTAAATTTTTAAGACTTTCTTTTTCAAAACGCACATCTTCAAGGTCGATAAATAGCACCTCTTCACTTTTAAAAGAAGAGAAAAAATTCAAAATAAGGCGTTTTTTACCGCTATTTTTCGCACCTTTTAAAAGAATATTTGCAGGATAAAGTTTTAATTTTCTTTCATAATTTGCTTCAAATTTAGGATGATTTTCATAGAAAAAATTTAAGATTTTCACGCTAGATACATTTTAGGATATAGTAAAATTCAGCATTATCAAAGCTCGGTGGAAAGGGGACTTTGGCACTGAATTCTTTATAGGTGTTACCCGGGAGTTTATTGGCTATTTCTATGGTGTAGGTTGCGCTTGTATTTTTCATTGTAGCATTTTTGAGATTTTCACTCGCAAACACTTCACCGCCGACTGCTTTTTTGTTTGTAATGCTTAAATGAAGATAACATTTTCTAATGTCGTATTTTGTAAGGTTTTGCACTCTGCCACTTACAATGAGGCTTTCGTGCCTTAAATCTCTAGTATAAGTGAGCTTAGAAAGTGAAGCTTGTGTGGTAAATTCGCTAATGGTTACTAAAACGGAGTAAATTAAAATCGCCATAAATATGGTGTTAATACTATAAAGAATAAGGGCGATTTCTTTTTGTTTAAATTTGAGAAAGATTAAAACGCAAATTAAAATAAAACAAATGAATAAAAGCACAAAGGCAAGGATATGAAAAAAAGTAAATTGCATTAAAAACACTCCGAACTTAAACGAAGGGTATAATTGCCTTCTTTGTCAAAATTGTCAAAGGCTATTCTTTGAAACTGGGTGCTACCTTTTTCTAAATTATCAAAATTTTTGCTTTTTTGTCTAAAGGCAATAAATTGTTTTTTAAAGCTTGAAATGAAATTGTCATTTTCGTTTGGATTTTGATAAAGCTTGGCAGTAACTTTACAGTCTTTAAAATTAAATTTAGAGGCGTTTGTGATGTTAAAATCGACTATAAAAGCACCTGAGCTTTGTATGATTCTTTGATTTTGTATGGTTGTAATTCTACTTCTTAATTCAAAATCGATAAAGCGATAACCATAAATATAAATCAAAAATGAAGCAATAATGTCTAAAGCTATGATAAACAGAGCTATGATGGGTTTATGGCTTAGAAAAATACACAAAAATAAAATGCAAGTGAAAAACAAAAATACTAGCAAAATTAGCATAAAATCTGCTAAATAAAAATGGCTAGTATAAAAAAGAATCCATTCTTTTATGTTTTCCACTTAATTTTCCTAGTTTGGGCTAACTGCAGTTTGCTTTTTAGCATCCTTAGTATCGACCCAGATATTAGGCACTGCACCGCCAGGCGTTAGGAAAATTTTTGCATCTTGATTGACCTTTAGGGCTTCATTGAAAGCCTTTTGCGTTTCGATTTGTTTTAAGTTAAGTAAAGGCGTGTTAAGACTTTGAGCGATTTCTTTATTAGAATAAGCTTGTGCGTCCGCTTCTATCTTTACAGCCGTTGCCTTACCCTTAGCACTGATGATAGTCGCATTTGCTTCACCCTCTGCTAGTGCAGCCTTTTTAAGGGCTTCTTGGTTAGCTCTTTCGACTTCGTATTTTGTTCTTTCGGCTTCTTGCTTGGCGATTTGCACGCGTTCAATTTGCTCCTTAACTTTGGCTGGGAGTATGATTTCTCTAAGTTGCACAGCTCTAAGCTCGACAGGTTCATTTGGCTGGGCTATGATGGTTTTTCTTATGCCCTCTTCGATTTGCGTGGCTATGGCGTTACGATTGGTTGGTAATTCTTCAGCCGTGTAGCGTCCTACGACACTTCGCACAACATCACGCACAACAGGGTCGATGATTTTATTTTCCCAGTTTAAGCTCCAAACAGCTATGGTTTGAGGCACTTGAATAGGATTTAATTGATATTGCACTGTTACATCAATAGACACGGGCAAACCACGCGAGTCAAGCACAGAAATGCTATTTTTATTAATCACGCCCGTGCCAATACCCAAATTTTCGTTTGTTCCTTCCAAAGAAGCGTAATTAATCTGCCTTACCCTCGTATCCACAACAATCACTCTATCAATGAAAGGTAGGAAAAAGTGAAGTCCGGGCTCAAGGGGATTGGGATCATATTGACCAGTGCGGGCTTTAATGCCCATTTCGCCGGAATTTATGATGACAAAAGGTTTTGCGACAATTAAAATCAAAGCAATAATAATAAGCGTGTAAATCACAGGTGCAAATTTACCAAAGCCTTTAAAATTAAATTCTGGAGCTTTAAAATTAAAATTTTGGCGATGATTGTTTCCGCCGTTTGAATTTCCATTTTTTTTATTAAAATAATCATTTAAATCTGCTGGCATTTCTTTCCTTTAAATGTAAGTTAGCATTGAGGCGTATTTTTGATTACGCCCATAAACTATGTCAAAATAGGCATCTTGAAGAGCCTTTGTGATAATTCCTCTTGAGCCATTGCCTATAATTCTCGCATCGATATTGTTTATAGGTGTGATTTCTGCGGCTGTGCCTGTGAAAAATGCCTCATCAGCCGTATAAACTTCATCGCGTGAAATTCTTTGTCTAAGCACATCAATCCCTAAGTCGTGGGCGATTTTAAGCACTGTGTCTTGCGTTATGCTTTTGAGCGAAAAATCATTTGGAGGTGTGATGATAACGCCGTTTTTAACGATGAAAAAGCACTCTCCAGTCCCCTCAGCCACAAAACCTTCTTCATCAAGCATTAAGGCTTCTTCATATCCTGCTTCTATGGCTTCAAATTTAGCAATTTGAGAATTGAGATAATTTGCACTTGCCTTAGCCTTACCCATACAAGATTTAACACTATTTCTAGCAAAAGAAGAAATTTTTACTTTAATCCCTTTTTCAAGCCCCTCCTCGCCAAGATAAGCCCCCCATTCCCAAGCGGCTATCCCCACTCTTACAGGCGCTTTCATATGGTAAAGCCCCATTACCCCATCACCTAAGAAAATTAAAGGGCGTATGTAAGTGTTTTCTTTAAAAGCATTTGCTTTTAAGAGTTCAATTTGGGCATTTTCAAGTTCTTTTTGTGAGAAAGGACAATTTAAAAGCGTAATTTTTGCACTTTCAAGCAATCTTTTCGTATGCTCTTCTAGTCTAAAAATCGCCAAGCCATTTTGCGTTTTATAAGCTCTAGTCCCCTCAAATACAGCATTGCCATAATGTAAAGAATGGGTTAGAAAATGCAAAGTTGCATCTTTAAAATCAACAAGTTTTCCATCAAGCCAAATTTTTTCTGCGTGTATCATCTTTACCTCTTTTCATTTAAAATAAAAGCGTGATTGTAGCAAAAATAGGCTAACAATTAGTTTTTTGATAAAAATGAAGTAAATTTTTTATAAATATTTCAAGGGCGTTTTCGTGAAAGTCAAAATACAAGCTAGGCTCTATTAATTCAACTTCATTAATCAAAACATTGCCATTTTTTTGCGGCAATAAATCCACTCTAGCATAAAGCAAATTTGAGCTTTTAAGAGCTTTGAGTGCCTTTAGAGCTAGGTCAATGTGAGCTTTGCTAGGGTTTTTAAGTGGAGCTATTTTGACGCCGTAATTTGAATTTGCTCTCCAGTCTTTTTGCGTTTGTCTGTGAATCGCATAATTAAATTTTCCACCAAAAAAGATAAAGCAAAACTCTCCCAGCTCCTCCACACTTTCTATAAAAGGCTGAATTAATGCTCCGTGGGGAAATTCTTCTTTAGTGGGTATTTTTTGCTCTAAAAATCGCACTTTATACCCACTTTGCCCAACTAAAGGTTTAATCACGGCTTTTTGAAAAGGAATTAAGCTAAGATCAAATTCTTCATTTTGTTTAAAAATAATGCTATCAATGATAGGTAAATTCGCTTCTTCTAAGATCTTAAGATAGCTTTTATCAGCGTTCATCTTTAAAATTTCGCTAGGATTTAAGATGGAAATTTTTGCTCTTTCAAGTTCGTTTAAAAAGTGTAAAAAATTCGCATATTCTAAGCTATAATCCCACACAGCAAGGGGCAAAATGAGGGTGTTTGGAGCTAAATGACGCACTCTTATTTCTTGCCAAGCTTTTAACTCGCATTGATAATGTAAATTTTCTAATTTTGCTTTTAGTTTTTTTAATGCTTCATTGCCCTCTTTATAAGCTTTGCAAGTGGCGATGATAAGCATTATTTTAGCTCTTTAACATAAGCTTCAAGGCGTCCTTGATTCATCATTGCTCTTTTTTCAAGCTTAGGCACGGCGTTTTTGATTTGCTCTAAATTCTCTGCTTTGCCAACTTGTATGAAACCTAGCATATTCATCATTCTATGTGGTGGGCACTCATAAAGATAAACACCCTCTTTTTCAAATGTAAAAGTCGCTTTTTCATCAAGCTTGCTTTCAAATTTGCTAGCACCCTTAGGCACTATCACGCTTTTAGCCCAGTGGCTTTTGTGAGTTGGGACGAAAGTTACGCTATCGCCCACTTCTATGTGTAGGACGGCTGGCTCAAAAATCATCGTTTGATTTTTGCTATCAAGATCAAGCATTTTTACTTCATAGTTTTTTGCCTCTAAACTCATCATTAAAAGCCCTAAAATCGCTGTTTTAATTAAAATTTTCATTTTCTTTTCCTTTCAATTCTTTGGCGGCAGATTTAGCCAAAACACAAGGCAAACCCCGCTCACAATAAAAAATATCCGCATCAATGCGATACACCTCCTTTAACAAGTCCTTATTTAATACATTTTCAGGTTTATCTTTAGCCTTAATTTTTGCTTGATGTAAGATAATAAGCTCATCGGCAAATTGCGAAGCTAAAGATAAATCGTGTAAAATCACAAGGGTTAGCAAATTTTGCTCTTTTGTGTGTTTTTTGACATTTTCTAATAAAACGCATTGATGATGTAAATCTAAAGCCGAAACAGGCTCATCAAGCAGTAAAATTTGCGGTTCCTTCAAAAGCACGGAAGCAAAATTAACCATTTGTCTTTGACCGCCTGAAAGTGTGCTAATATCCCTCTCTGCTAGGTGTAAAATGCCAAGTTCTTCCATAAGTTTTGCGGCTTTTTTGATTTGCATATTGCTTAAATACATTCCAAGTTGATCTATAAGCCCTAGTAAAACAACTTCAAGTGCGCTTAAATTAGCGTCTATGTAATTATCTTGAGGCATATAGCCTATAAGCTTTTTGTTTAAATTCTTATCATCAAATTTCACCTGACCAGAACTTGCAAATTCTCCAAAAATAGCTCCTAAAAGCGAAGATTTACCCGCTCCATTTGCGCCTAAGATAGCATAAATTTTACCTTTTTCAAGTTTTAAATTGATTTGATCGACAACGCATAAATTTTTACGATGCACGCTAAAATTTTCAAGCTTTAGCATAATTTTTCCTTGAAAAAATAATCCAAAAAAAGAAAGGCACACCTATTAAAGAAGTGATGATACCAACGGGAAATAAAGCCCCCGGTATAATCACCTTTGATAACACAGAAGCCAAGGATAAAAATGCCGCCCCTACAAACATAGCACTAGGTAGGAAAAATCTTTGATCTTCTCCCACCAACATCCTTGCTATGTGTGGCGAAACAAGCCCTATAAAGCCTATAACGCCCACAAAAGAAATAGCAGTCGCTGTCATAATGGAAACCAAAACAAGAGTTTTAAAGCGTAGAAAATTGAGATTAATCCCCATACTTTTAGCCCTTGCCTCGCCTAATTTAAGTGCCGTTAAAGCCCAAGAATCGCGAAGTAAAAGTAAAACGCAAACAAGAGTTACTATGCTGACTATGGGTAGATTTGTCCAATTTGACTTTAGTAAAGAGCCAAAAAGCCAAAAAAGAATTTGTTGTGAAATTTCAGGGGCGGAGAGATACTGCACTAAAGATAGGAAAGATTGAAATAAAAAAAGTAAGGAAATTCCAACCAAAACAAGCATAGCTGAGTCAAATCTCTTAAAACTTGCAAAGCCAAAAAGTACGGAAGCGGCTAACATCGTCATCAAAAATGCTCCTATGGGAACAGCCGTGATGAGGGGTAAGCCAAAACTTCCAAAGGCTATCACCAAAGACGCTCCAAAGCCACTAGCTGCTGCAAGTCCTAGAGTGTAGGGGCTTGCCATAGGATTGTTAAGTAGGGTTTGAATTTCAGCCCCACCAATGCCAAGAGCCGCCCCAACAACTAAAGCCATCAAAGCCATAGGAAGTCTTAAATCATAGACTATGCTTAAGGTTGTTAAATCAACCTCTTTTGAAGTAAAAGGCGATAAAAGTGCGCTTAAAACTTCTTTAGGGGCGAGTAGTGAGGGACCTGTGGCGATGTCAAAAATCAAAGAGATGAAAGCAATCATTAAAAAACTTATGATGATATAAAATCTTTTTAATTCTCTTTTTCGATGTGCTTTGAGCGTGGCTACAATTTTATTTTGCATTTTTTGCCTTAATCATAAAAGTGCCTTGAGGTTTAGCCAGAAGAAATTTTTGATGAAAATCCAAATAAGTTTTTAAAGGGTCAATGTCTTCAAAAAGGCTAGGATAGAGAGTTTTAGCTATAAATTCTACCATAGCTACATCGGCTAAAGTAGTGCTTGCTCTGTGATAAGCACCGAAGAGTTTGTGATGGATGATGGCATTTAAATTCTCATATCCTTTTCTAAATTTAAACCCTTCAAGTCTTTTTAAAGCCTCATTTT
Organism: Campylobacter felis; assembly: GCF_030250085.1. Classification (NCBI taxonomy): domain Bacteria; kingdom Pseudomonadati; phylum Campylobacterota; class Epsilonproteobacteria; order Campylobacterales; family Campylobacteraceae; genus Campylobacter; species Campylobacter felis. The sequence continues at coordinate 27,528 of NZ_JANURX010000010.1, read as the reverse complement.
CTTCAATATTAAAGCCCATAACCATAGCTTCTTTGTTTTTTTCCAAATCACTTTCTCTACCTGTAATGATGATAACATCAGGATTAGCCGCTAAGACGAGTTCAGGATTAATCACGCCCCATTTTTTCACCAAATTTTTAGCAATATTTTCACCTCCTGCTAAGTCAATCAAAGCTCCCCACATATCATCGCCAAAGGTAAAGCTATTTTCTTGCGGACCTTTATTGCCAAATTCTATGTAAATTTTTGGTTTAGGTAGTGTGGCTGATTTTATCCTCTCTTGCACGACATTGATTTTGCTTTTATAAAAATTAACTAATTCCAAAGCCCTTGCTTCCTGTTCTAAAATTTGTCCCAAAATTTCTGTGCTAAGACTATGTCTAGCGACACTTTCTTGATTGTAATCAATCACAACAACAGGGATATTATGCTTTTCAAAAGTGGCTAAATCTTCTTGAATCACTTCATATTGCCACGCTGCTAAAATGAGTAAATCAGGCTTTAAAGCGAGTACTTTTTCTACAGAAAAGGTTCCAAATTGAGGGTCGCCTACATCGGCTAAATTTTTAATACGAGGGATAAATTGAGCATAAAATTCATAACTATTTTTGGCATACACAGCCCAACCATCCTTTACAAAACCAACAACCTTATCGAAAGCTTCAATTCCACCTACTGCTAAAAAGTCAGTGTAATAAAATCCTAAAACAATGCGTTTTGCGGGTAAATCCACCCTAACTTCTCTATCTAAAACATCTTTAATCGCTACTTCTTTAGCGTTAAGACATACTATTAAGCTTAGAAAATAAAATAAAACTTTCATTTTGCTTGTACCCCAAAAGTCCCTTCAGGTATAACCGGGAGATAGTTTTTGTGAAAATTGATATAGGTTTGAATTGGGTCAATGTCCTCAAACAAGCTTGGATACAAAGCTTTGGCGATGTATTGGATCATTGCAGCATCAGCTAAAGTCCTTGAAGCACCCATATAAAGTCCGTAAAGTCTATTGTCCTTTATGGCAGGTAATGCACTCCAACCCGGTCTATTTTTATACGCTTCTAATCTTCTCAAAGCTTCTTTTTCTTCGATATTAAAGCCCATTACCATAGCCTCTTTATTTTTCTTAAGCTCTGTTTCTCTTCCTGCTATCATAATCACATCAGGCTTAGAAACGATCACTTGCTCAGGATTAATAGGCGCCCATTGTTTGACAAAAGGAGCCGCGATATTATCACCGCCTGCTAAATCAATGAGGCTTCCCCACATATCCTTTCCGTAGGTAAAGCCTGTTTCATTTGGACCTTTATTGCCAAATTCTATGTAAATTTTGGGCTTAGGAAGTTGAGCCTTTTCTATCCTGCTAGCAACTTCTTGAGCGGTATTTTTGTAAAATTTCACAAGTTCTTCAGCTCTTTTTTCTTCTCCTGTAATCACTCCTAAAAGCTCTGTGCTTTTGGCGTGAAGTTCGACTTTTTCCCTATTATAATCTAGCACAACGATGGGAATATTCGCTTCCATGATAGGTTCTAAGTCAAATTCTAAAACTTGATATTGCCACGCCGCTAAGATAAGCAAATCAGGCTTTAAAGAAAGAACTTTTTCCACAGAAAAGGTCCCTACTTCAACCTCTCCAAAATCAGCAAGCGTGTCTAATTTCGGTAAAGCTTTTTTATAAACTTCCCAACTAGCAGGCGTCCAATCCGTCCATACTGCTTTAGAAAAACCGACAACTTTATCTAAAGACTTTGTCCCTCCAACAGCTAAAAAATCTGTATAGTAAAAGCCTAAAGCTATGCGTTTAAGAGGTAAGTTAAGCTTAACTTCTCTATCTAAAACATCTTTGACAATAAGTTCTTTAGAAAAGCTAAAAGAAGAAATGAGCATTAAAAATAATGCAACTTTGAAAATTTTTCGCATCTTATCTCCTTAATAAATAATGATAAATAATTTCATTTTAAAAATTAAAAGCGTATTGTATTTTTTAAAAACTTATAATTTAATAAATTTTTTAATAAGCATTATCATTATTTAAAGATGAAAATTTTTTTGAGTTAAATTTAAAAAGCGTTTTAAAATTAGCGTTAAAATTTATCTTAAAATTAAAGGAGTAAAAATGCCTATTGTTAATATTAAACTTGCAAAACCTGCTTTAAGTAAAGAGCAAAAAGCCGAGCTAATCGCCGATGTAAGTGAGCTTTTAAGCACGAAATATCATAAAGCTAAAGAAAGAATCGTTGTGATGATAGAAGATGTTGAACCTTATGATATAGGCTTTGGTGGGGAGAGTGTGGAGAGCATTAAAAAAAGGATGCAACAATGAAAGCTTTAAAAATAGGAGATTTTGCTCCAAATTTCGAGCTTTTAAATCAGGACGGCGTTAAAATTGCTTTAAAAGATTTTATTGGAAAAAAGGTTATTTTATATTTTTATCCTAAGGATAATACGCCAGGCTGCACGAGTGAATCTTGCGATTTCTCTACGCTTTATGAGAAATTTCATACTAAAAATGCTGTCATTTTAGGTATAAGTCCTGATAGTATCAAAAGCCACGAAAAATTTATTCAAAAATATCATCTAAACCAAACCCTATTAAGTGATGAAAATAAGGAAGTTTGTAAAGCTTATGGAGCGTGGGGTTTAAAGAAAAATTATGGTAAAGAATATGAGGGTTTAATCCGTTCAACTTTCATCATCGATGAAGAGGGCAAAATCACTCAAATTTATAGCCCAGTGCGTGTGAAAGACCACGCTTTAAAAGTGCTTGAGAGTCTTTAATGCTTGTTCATATTTGTTGTAGTGTGGATAGTCATTATTTCATACAAGAGCTTCAAAAAACTTATCCTAGTGAAAAAATCATAGGCTTTTTTTACGACCCTAACATCCATCCTTATAGTGAATATGAATTGCGTTTTTTAGATGTGAAAAGAAGTTGCGAAAAGCTAGGCATAAAGCTTTATAAGGGTGAGTATGAGTATGAAAAATGGCTTAGTGCGGTAAAAGGCTATGAAGATGAGCCAGAAAAGGGTGCTAGGTGTGAAATTTGCTTTGATTTTAGAATAGGTGGGAGCGTGGAATTTGCGAAAAAAATGGGAGAGAAAAAACTCACAACCACTCTTTTAACAAGTCCTAAAAAGGATCTAGAGCAGCTTAAAAATGCTTTACAAAAAGAATGTGAGCCTTATGGGATAGAATTTTTAGCCCCTGATTTTCGCAAAAATGGCGGCACACAAAGGCAGTTTGCCCTTGCTAAAGAGGCTATGCTTTATCATCAAAATTATTGCGGTTGTCTTTACGCACTTTCAAAACAAAAGCAAAATAAGCCCTTTATTGACGAGCTTGCAAGCCCTTTAAATAGGCAAATTCTACCCGCTAGCATTGAGGATAAAATAAGGCTTTATAAAAAGGTGCAAGCTTTAGAAAAAAAGGGGATTAAATTCTCACTTGAGCGTGAGAAATTTTTAAATTATCGTCTTTTAAATGGACTTTTAAAAAGGGATAAAAGGGTCATTAAAAGTCATATTTTATTCTACTCACATTTTAAAAATGCTTTGAGTAAATTTCGTATCAATGAGGACTTAAGAGGCGAATTTAAGAGTGTTAAAGATGAGCTTTGTTTTTGGGATTTTGAGTATTTTAATGCAAAATGTGGAGCTAAATTTAAGAATTACGAGGATTTTTTAAAGCGTCCTTTAAGCGTTGCTAAAGAAATTTCTTTGAGACAGAAAATTTTTGGGGCGTATCACCTTTCGCCTATTATTATCGTAGAGAGCTTGAGTAGTGGCACTTATGAGCTTATGGCAAAGAGCGAAATTTATTTTGATGTGAGAGAAAAAATTGTTAAAGAGAGGGTCAAATGAAACGATTTATTTTATTGGCATTTGCGTTTTTAATGCTTAGGGCAGAGGATAGCGTTTTAAAATATGGCTTTGAGTTTAAAGATGGGAACTATCATTTGGTAGAATTTAAAGAGAGGCAAAGAAATTTGTGTCTAGGGAAAATTTGTAGTATTGAAAAAATATATGCCGAGGGCAATTATTCTTTTACTAGTAGCTATGGGGGTAAAGAAAATAAAGCTATTAATTTTTATAAAAACACTCTTTTTTTTATCCCAGATGAAAAGTTCATTTTAGGAAATTTAGAAAATGAAAATTTAAATAAAGACTTAAATTCTAGCTCTCCAAAAGAAGCTTTTAATAAACTTTTGCAAGATAAAAGACATTTTTTGGAAAATAAAGAATCAAATTGTTGCGGAAATGAAATCAGCCAAAATTTAAAGATTACAAAAATCACACAAGATAAGATTTTTTTTGAGAATTTTGTCGATTATTCTTACAGCGGTGCGGCACATCCTAGTTTTTATACAAGTGGCTTTTCTTTAGATACTAAGACTATGGAGCTTAAAACTTATCTTTTAAGTGATGTTGTTGAGGATAGTCCTAAATTTAGAGCTTTTATTAATAAAATTTTAAAAGAATATTTGACTAAAAATAAAGAAGAATGGGCGGATTGGGATAAGAGAGATTATTTTGGCAAAGATGAATTTGAATTTAATATTTTAGAGCAAGAGGTCGTTTTTAAGAAGAAAGGACTTTATATTAATTTGCGTTATTTACTTAGCGAAGCGGGACGCAATTTAGATTTTTTCGAAGTGCCTTATGAAAATTTAAAGGATTTTGCTAAGGGAGATTTAAAGCGAATTTTGGAGAAATAAAATGGGCGTTTTTTATCTTTTGTTAGGTTTTTTTATGTAGAATAATGATTTAAAATTTTTGAGGGCTTTGTGATGATAGATGTTATGCAAATTCAAGAGATTTTACCGCACCGCTATCCTTTTTTGCTTGTTGATAAAATCACAGAATTAAAAATCGGTGAAGTGATTAAAGGCTATAAAAATATTAGCATTAGCGATTATGTATTTATGGGGCATTTTCCAGGACATCCTATTTATCCGGGTGTTTTGATTTTAGAAGGTATGGCACAAACGGGCGGAGTTTTAGCTTTCGAAAGTATGGATAATAAGGTCAATCCTAAAGAAAAAGTTGTGTATTTTATAGGCATTGACGGGGCGAAATTTAGAAACCCTGTCCGCCCGGGCGATAGGCTTGATTATGAAATGCGTGTAGTGAAAAATCGCGGTGCTTTATGGATTTTTGAAGGGAAGGCTTTTGTGGAGGAAAATTTGGTCGCAGAAGCTGAACTTAAAGCGATGATAGTGGATAAGTGAGAGAATTTTGAAAAAGATTCATCCTAGTGCGGTCGTAGAAGATGGAGCGATTTTGGGTGATGATGTGCAAATTGAAGCTTATGCTTTTGTGAGTAAAGAAGCTAAAATCGGCAATGGCGTCATCATCAAGCAAGGGGCTAGAATTTTAGCCGATACGACAATAGGCGATGAAAGTCGTATATTTTCTTACGCTTGTGTGGGTGATATCCCTCAAGATATTTCTTATAAAGAAGAACAAAAAACGGGCGTGATTATAGGTAAAAATGCGACAATTAGAGAATTTGCTACGATTAATTCAGGCACGGCAAAGGGCGATGGCTTTACTAAAATAGGCGATAATGCCTTTATAATGGCATATTGTCATATAGCTCATGATTGCATTTTGGGGCATCATATCATTTTGGCAAATAATGCGACTTTAGCAGGGCATGTGGAACTTGATGATTATGTTGTCGTTGGGGGTTTAACGCCTATTCATCAATTTGTTAAAGTGGGAGAGGGTGCTATGATAGCGGGTGCTTCAGCACTTTCACAAGATATTGTGCCATTTTGTTTAGCGGAGGGAAATAGGGCTAGTATTAGAAGTTTAAATTTGGTAGGAATTCGCCGTCGTTTTGAAAAAGATGAAGTTGAATGCTTAAATAAAGCCTATAAATTTTTGTTTAAGAGTGGAACTTTAAAAGAAAATGCGAAAATTTTATTAGAAGAGGCAAAAAGTGAAAATGTCAAAAAAATGTGCCGTTTCATTTTAGAGACAAAACGCGGAATTCCTGTATATAAAGGCAAAAATAATGGCTAAACGATGCAGTTTTTGTAATAGAGATGATAGTGATAATATAAAAATTTTAGCAAATGAAGATGGTGATGCTTGCATTTGTGAGTATTGTGTTGAGGGTGCTTATAGTATTATTTATGGAGAGGAAAATTCTTTAAAAAAGGCTCAAAATACAGAAAAAAGTGATTTGAATTTTCAAAATATTACCCCTAAAAGCTTAAAGGCTTATTTAGATCGTTATGTAATAGGACAAGACAGGGCAAAAAAGATTTTTAGCGTAGGCGTATATAATCACTATAAAAGGCTTTTTAGGGCAGATTTAGAAGATGATGATACTGAGCTTTTTAAATCTAATATTTTGCTTGTTGGTCCCACAGGTAGCGGTAAAACGCTTTTGGCACAGACTTTAGCACGCTTTTTAGATGTGCCTATTGCTATTTGCGATGCGACTTCTTTAACGGAGGCTGGCTATGTGGGAGAAGATGTAGAAAACATACTTACACGCCTTTTACAAGCGGCTAATAATGATGTAGAAAGAGCGCAAAAAGGTATCGTTTTTATCGATGAGATTGATAAAATTGCTAGAATGAGTGAAAATCGCTCCATTACGCGTGATGTGAGCGGTGAGGGAGTGCAGCAAGCCTTACTTAAGATTATAGAGGGGAGTTTGGTCAATATCCCTCCAAAAGGGGGTAGAAAGCATCCTAATCAAGACTTTATACAAATTGATACGAGTAATATTTTATTTGTATGTGGTGGTGCTTTTGATGGTTTGGAGCAAATTTTAAAACGCAAACTTGGCGATAAAGTTGTGGGCTTTTTTGATGATAGTGGAGAAAAAGATAAGAATTTGCTAGAGAAAATCGAGCCTGATGACTTGGTGCATTTTGGACTTATACCTGAGCTTATTGGGCGTTTGCATATCATTGCTTCTTTAAATGAGCTTGATGAAGATGATATGGTAAGAATTTTAACTGAACCTAAAAATGCAATTATTAAACAATATCAAAAACTTTTTGCCATTGATGGGGTGAATTTGAAATTTGAGGAAGACGCTTTAAGGGCTATTGCAAAACTAGCGCTTGAGAGAAAGACGGGTGCGAGAGGACTTAGGAGCATTATCGAGGAAATGATGGTTGATTTAATGTTTGAATTACCTGAATATAAAGACTATGATATTGTTATCACAAAAGAGGTCGTTTGCGAGGGTGCGAAGGCTTTGTTGATTAAGAAAAAAATAAGTTAAAGGGATAGAAATGATTTTGGATCAATTAATAGGATTTTTCTCCAGTGATATGGGCATCGATTTAGGCACGGCTAATACTTTGGTATTGGTTAAGGATAAGGGTATAGTGATTAATGAGCCTTCTGTTGTGGCTGTGGAGCGTGAAAGATACGGCTCTAAGGCTAAAATTTTGGCTGTGGGTAAAGAAGCAAAAGAAATGGTAGGAAAAACCCCGGGCAATATTGAGGCGATTCGTCCTATGAAAGATGGCGTGATTGCGGATTTTGATATGACTGAAAAAATGATTCGTTATTTTATAGAAAAGACACATCGTAGGAAGAGTTTTTTGCGTCCTAGAATCATCATTTCTGTGCCTTATGGCTTAACGCAAGTTGAAAGAAAGGCTGTGCGTGAAAGTGCCTTAAGTGCTGGGGCTAGAGAGGTCTTTTTGATAGAAGAGCCTATGGCGGCGGCTATTGGAGCAAATTTGCCGATTCAAGAGCCTAAGGGGAATTTGGTCGTGGATATTGGTGGTGGGACGACTGAAATAGGAGTGATTTCACTTGGCGGACTTGTGATTTCAAAATCTATACGCACAGCTGGCGATAAACTTGATATGAGTATAGTTAATTATGTCAAAGAAAAATATAATCTTGTCATAGGCGAAAGAACGGGTGAAGAGGTTAAAATAACCATAGGTTCAGCCGTACAACTCCCAAAAGAGCTTTCTATGGTCGTAAAAGGACGCGACCAAATAAGTGGCTTACTCTCTCGCATTGAGCTTACGAGCGAAGATGTAAGGGAGGCGATGAAGGAACATTTAAAAGAGATAGCCGATGCACTTAAAATGGTGCTTGAGATGATGCCGCCTGATTTGGCGAGTGATATAGTCGAAAATGGTGTGGTTTTAACAGGAGGCGGAGCTTTGATTCGTGGGCTTGATAAGTATTTAAGCGAATTAGTGAGGTTGCCTGTATATGTGGCTGATGAGCCGCTTTTAGCAGTAGCTAGAGGCACAGGTAAGGCTTTAGAAGAAATTTCACTTTTACATCAACTAACGAATGAAGAATAAGATTTTTTATGTCTTAATCTTAGCTTTTTTGGTTTTTGTTTCTTTTTATTATGGGGGCGTGATAAAAAAAAATACTCTTTATGTTAATGATTTTGTCTTAAATAATCTTTATAATTTTAAGGATTATTTAAGTGCTTCTATTTCTAAGCATTTTGACCAAGCCGAGCAAATTGAAATTCTAAAAAAAAGAAATAAAGAATTGGAAGAAAATTCGATATTGCTTAATACTTTTGCAGATAGAATTAATCGTTTTTTAGAGGATAAAAATTCTACTCAATATTTTCCAAGTTTAACACTCACAAGAGCGATTTCTTATGTTGGTGTGAATAATTATCAAAAAGTATGGCTTGATGATTTCAAAACAAGCACGAAAAACCGCGGTTTAATTTATTCTGGTTTTAGTGCTGGTATAGCAGTTAATAAAGACGGCAGGACTATGGCGCTTTTGCAAGGTGATGAAAAGTGCATCTTTTCCGTTTATATAGGAAAGGAAAAATACCCCGGCATTATACACGGCGAAAATGGCAAGGTTGTGGTAAAATTTATCCCTAAATCTTCTAAGATAAAAGAGGGTGATGTGATTTATACAAGTGGGCTTGATAATGTCTTTTTTGCTGGAGTTGGTGTAGGTGTGATTGAAAGCATTAGTGAAGATGATATGTATCAAAATGCCCTTGTAAAACCTTATGTCAATCTTAATATCCCTTCTTATTTATACATCATTGAAAAAACTTATTGAAATCCACTTAAAAACTTTGATTAGTGAAATTTAGTTATAATTTTGCATTTTTACTTTAGGAAAGACTTATGCCGAAGCGAAATGATATTAACAATATTTTACTTATAGGAAGCGGACCTATCGTGATAGGACAGGCTTGCGAGTTTGATTATTCTGGCACTCAGGCGGCTAAAACTTTAAAAGAGCTTGGATACCGCGTTGTTTTGATTAATTCAAATCCTGCGACCATTATGACAGACCCTGAATTTGCTGATGCAACTTATATAGAGCCGATTACAAAAGAAAGTATTTTAAGCATTATTAAAAAGGAAAAGATTGATGCTATTTTGCCGACTATGGGCGGACAAGTAGCTTTAAATGTCGCTATGCAAGTTTTTGAGAGTGAAGAATTTAAAAAAGATTTTTCTTTCGTGAAATTCTTAGGCGCAAAGCCTGAGGCGATAAAAAAGGGCGAAGATAGACAAGTCTTTAAAGAGTGTATGAAAAAGATAGGTATGGATTTGCCCAAATCTATGTATGCTTATGATTATGACGAGGCTTTAAAGGCGGTCGATGAGATAGGCTTTCCTTTGATGATACGCGCTTCTTATACGCTTGGGGGTGCTGGTAGTGGCGTGGTGTATAATTTAGACGAATTTAAGGACCTTGCCACTGCTGCACTTAGCCTTTCTCCCATCCACGAAATTTTGATTGAGGAAAGTTTGCTTGGTTGGAAAGAGTATGAGATGGAGGTTATACGCGATAAATTTGACAATTGTATCATCGTTTGTAGCATAGAAAATTTAGACCCTATGGGTGTGCATACGGGTGATAGCATTACCATAGCTCCCGCCCTGACCCTCACGGATAAAGAATATCAAGCGATGCGTAATGCCTCTTTTGCTATTTTGCGTGAAATCGGCGTGGATACAGGTGGCTCGAATGTGCAATTTGCCATCCATCCACAAAATGGCAGAATGATAGTGATAGAAATGAATCCTCGCGTCTCACGCTCTTCAGCCCTTGCTTCTAAAGCGACAGGTTATCCTATTGCTAAGGTTGCCACGCTTTTAGCTGTGGGCTTTAGCCTTGATGAGATTAAAAACGACATCACAGGCACTCCCGCTTCTTTTGAACCTGCGCTTGATTATATTGTGACTAAAATTCCGCGTTTTACCTTTGAAAAATTTCCTGGTTCTAATGAAATTTTAGGCACGGCGATGAAGAGTGTGGGTGAGGTAATGGCGATAGGGCGCACTTTTAAGGAGAGTTTGCAAAAGGCACTTTGCTCACTTGAGAGAAATTATAGTGGGCTTGATAGGATTAAATTTGAGGATAAAAACGAGCTTATTTTTAAGATAAGAAATGCAAATGAAAAAAGGCTTTTATATCTAGGCGAGGCTTACAGGCAGGGCTTTAGCACGGAGGAGCTTTATGAGCTTTGTAGGATTGATAAGTGGTTTTTAGAGCAGATTAGAGAGCTTGTGGAATTTGAAAAACGCATTGATATGGATATTTTAAGCGATAAGGTGCTTTTAAGAAAGGCTAAAACTATGGGCTTTTCGGATAAGAAAATCGCCGCTTTGGTTAATGAAAAGGATAATTTAGAGCTTTCACAAAATGATATTTACTATGCAAGGATAAAGCATAAAATCATCGCCGAATTTAGCGAGGTCGATACTTGTGCGGGTGAGTTTGAGGCTCTTACGCCTTATCTTTACTCAAGCATTAATGCTAGCGAGCTTACGCAAAGTAAAAACGAGGCTAGGGATAAAAAAGAGAAAAAAGTTCTTATTATAGGCGGAGGACCTAACCGCATAGGGCAGGGTATTGAATTTGACTATGCTTGTGTGCATGCGTCTTTTGCGCTTAAGGATATGGGCGTGAAAACCTTGATGTATAACTGTAACCCTGAAACCGTCTCCACAGATTATGATATTAGCGATACGCTTTATTTTGAGCCTATTGATTTTGAGCATTTAAGAGCTGTGATTGAGAGAGAAAAACCTGACGGCGTGATAGTGCATTTTGGGGGGCAAACTCCGCTTAAATTTGCTAAAAGACTCAGTGCTTTTGGAGCGAAAATCATAGGAACAAGTGCTAGGGTGATTGATTTAGCAGAAGATAGAAAGAAATTTGCGCTTTTTTGCGAGAATTTGGGGATTAATCAGCCTAGAAATGCTACGGCTACAAAGGTGGAAGAAGCTGTTTTAAAAGCGAGTGAAATAGGTTATCCTGTGCTTGTGCGTCCAAGTTATGTTTTAGGTGGGCGTGCGATGCGTGTGGTGTATGATGAGGCAGAACTTCGTCTTTATATGCAAGAGGCTGTGGCTGTGAGTGAGCGAAGTCCTGTTTTAATCGATGAGTTTTTGGATAACGCTACCGAGCTTGATGTGGATGCGATAAGTGATGGTAAAGAGGTCTATGTGGCAGGCATTATGGAGCATATCGAGGAGGCTGGCATTCACTCAGGTGATAGTGCTTGTTCATTACCCCCTTGTAATATAGACGAAAAAACGCAAGGGCTCATCCGTGAAAAAACGGCGCAGATCGCTTTGAATTTGGGCGTGGTGGGGCTTTTGAATATACAGTTTGCCCTTTTTGAAAACAAGCTTTTTATGATAGAGGTTAATCCTCGCGCAAGTCGCACCGTGCCTTTTGTAAGCAAGGCGACTGGTTTGCCTTTGGCTAAGGTTGCTACGCGTGTGATGTGGCAGGGGAATTTAAAAGAAGCTTTAAGCTTTTATGATAAATTTGGCGTGGTGGATTTTAAGGAAAAAATTCTGTGTCCTAAAAAGTTAAATTATCTTAGCGTGAAAGAGGCTGTTTTTCCTTTCGCAAAATTAAGTGGAAGTGATTTAGAACTTGGACCTGAAATGCGTTCAACCGGTGAAGTTATGGGGATTAGTAAAGATTTTACTAAAGCGTATGCGAAAAGTCAAATTTGTGCGTTTAATCCTCTTCCTAAAAGCGGTGTCGTTTTTATCTCTCTTAAAGAAAAGGATAAAAAATTCGCTACTAAAATTGCTGAAGCTTATACTAAAATAGGCTTTTCTTTGTTTGCTACAAGTGGCACTTGTGCAAAAATTAAAGAGGCTGGTTATGCGTGTGAGTTAGTGTATAAGATTTCAGAAGGACGCCCTAATGTCGAAGATAGGCTTAAAAATGGCGAAATTCACCTTGTGATAAATACAAGCGATTCGCATAGTTTTGTGGGCGATACGAAGAAGATTAGAGAAAATATTTTGCGTTTTAAAATCCCTTATTTTACAAATTTACGCTCCGCTTTTGCGGGTGCAAAAAGCATTAAAGCAATGCAGGATAGAAGTTATTTAGAAGTCAAAAGTTTGCAAGAGTGGCTTAGGAGGTGAGGGTATGATAGAAATTTTAGCACATCGTGGGTTTTGGCGTGAAAAAAACGAGCAAAATTCCCTTGCAAGTTTAGCTAAGGCTTTTGAAATGGGTTTTGGCATAGAAACAGACCTTAGAGACGGGGGGGGGGTAATCTTTTACTTTCTCACGATATCCCCACATCTTTAAGTGAGAAAGCGGGAGAGTTTTTTCAATTTTATCATGCACATTCTTTTCATTTTCCATTGGCTTTAAATATTAAGGCTGATGGGCTACAAAAACATCTTTTAGAATTCATTAAACGCTACGAAATCAAAAATTACTTCGTTTTTGATATGTCAGTCCCTGATGCCCTTTTGTATCTTAAAGATGGCTTTAAGGTCTTTACGAGGCAGAGTGAGTGTGAAAAAGAACCAAGCTTTTACGAGGAGGCTTGTGGAGTGTGGCTTGATGAGTTTCATACGCATTATATCGATGAAAAGCTTATTTTAGAACATTTGGAAAATGGCAAACAAATAGCGATCGTTTCACCAGATTTACATAAAAGATCCTATGAAAAAGAGTGGGAGGAGTATAAAAAAATTATAACTAAGCATAAGCTTTATGGAAAAATAATGCTTTGCACAGATAAGGTTTTAGAAGCGAAGGAGTTTTTTAATGATTAGGGCGATTATTTTTGATATGGACGGAGTTTTGATTGAGGCGAAGGATTGGCATTATGAGGCTTTAAATAGAGCCTTGAGGCTTTTTGGTTTGGAGATTAGTCGTTATGAGCACTTGAGTGTATTTGATGGCTTACCAACGAGGGATAAGCTCGAGATGTTGAGCGTAGAAAGAGGGCTGCCTAGGGCTTTGCATAGTTTTATTAATGAAATGAAGCAGCAATTTACTATGGAGCTTGTGCATTGTGCTTGTAAGCCGCGTTTTTGCCACGAATTTGCTCTGTCAAAACTCAAAAGCGAGGGATATAAAATAGCGGTGTGTTCGAATTCTATCCGTAAAAGTATAGAGGTGATGATGCAAAAAGCAGCACTTGATACTTATTTGGATTTTTATCTTTCTAATGAAGATGTGAGTAAGGGTAAGCCTGATCCTCAAATGTATAATAAAGCGATTGAAAAATTTGGCTTAAACCCTAAAGAATGCTTGATAATTGAGGATAATGAAAATGGTATTAAGGCAGCGAAGGCAAGTGGGGCAAATGTGATGGTAGTGAGTGAAGTAGATGAGGTCAATTATGACAATATCAAAGTGCAAATAGAAAAATTTAAGGGGGCTTTATGATAAATATAGTCGTGCCTATGGCGGGTTCATCGTTTTTCTTCGATGAGAAAAAGGACGGCTTTATTAAGCCTTTTGTGGAAATTTGTGGCAAAACAATGCTTGAGCTTTTTATAGAAAATTATGCTTTTGTGGAAGATAAGCGTTTTATTTTTATCTTAAAAGAAGAGGATGTAAGAAGCTTTCATTTAGATGAGGCAATTAGCGTTTTAACACATCATCAAGCGTCTATTTTAACGACAAAAAATGAAACGGCAGGTATGCTTTGCTCGGCTTTATTGGCTGTGGAATTGATAGAAAATGATGAGCCTTTATTGGTGGTTAATAGCGATCAAATTTTTGAATTTGATATAAATGCAACATTAAAAGAATTTAAAGACTATGATGCGGGGGTTTTAAGCTTTGAAAGTATTCATCCGCGTTTTGCCTATGTGAAATGTGATGAGAGGAATTTGGTGCTTGAAGCTTTTGAAAAGCGACCGATGAGTAAAAATGCTGTGGCGGGCTTTTATTATTTTAAAAAGGGGCGATTTTTTGTCGAGGCGGCGAAAAGGACGATAAGAAAGGATATGAGTTTAAATGGGAAATTTTTTATCGCTCCGCTTTTAAATGAGCTCATTTTGCAAAATAAAAAAATTTTAAATAATAAAATCGATAAAAATGCTTATCATACATTTTATTCTAAAGAAAAAATTAACGAATACGAAAGGATAAAAAATGCTTAAAAATTTGACAAAAGCTTACATTAAGGCTTTTAATGATAGGGATTTAAAAGGTGTTTGTGCTCTTTTAGATGAGGATTTTGTTTTAGAAGATCCTGCGGTTAAGAGGATAGAAGGGAAGCAAAAAGCCCTTGAGGCGGTTGAAAATATCTTTAATTCTTGCAAGAATTTGGAATTTAAGGCAAAAAATATTTATAAAGATGGGCAAACGACTTTGATAGAATTTATTTTAAATCTTGATGAGGTAAAGCTTGAGGGTGTGGATATTTTGGAGTGGCAAGGAGATAAGATTAAAGAGCTTCGTGCTTATTTGGATTTACCTAAATGAAGCCTTTTAAAATCGCTTTTTGTTTGAGTGGAGCTTTAAGATATGATTATTGTGAAGATTTAAGGCATATTGTTAAAAATGTCGCCACCCCTCTTAATGCGGACATTTTTCTTTTTTCTTGGGACGAGGCTTATTTGTGGGCTGGAGCTGGTGGGCTTGGTGTGGGTTTTTTGCGAAATTTTATCGATGAAAAGTTACTTCAAAATGCTCCAAATGAGCTTTTGATTGATAATTATCAATTTTCAAAACTCTTTCCTAATGTCTTTTCTTTAATCGAGCAAGAATACGCAGCTAAAATTCCAAAGAAAAATTTAGATACTATTAAAAATTTTACAAATTTTAAAGCTTTGGCTTTAGAAAATGTCGATTTTTTTATGCAAAATTATCCTAGAATTTTACCTATCCATAATAGTTCAAAAATGTTTTATGGTTGGAATAGAGTTTTAAATTTACTTTTTGAATACGAAAGAAAAATGAAAGAGCGTTATGATTTTATCATTATGCTTCGCCCAGATAAACGCTACACTTTAAATTTAAGCCTTGATGAGCTTAAAAATTTAAAGACTAAAGATCTTGTCATTGAGACTTCTAGTGATGAAAAACAACTTGGCGATGTTTATGCTTTTGGTAGGCGTTTTGCTATGGTGGAGTTTTTATCGACCTTTGCTAAGGCAAGTGGAGGTGTAAATGAAGAATTTTTTGAACATTTTCCTTGTGGGATTAATTGTGCGAGTTATGGTTGTTTAGATCACGCTATGTTAAGGCGTTATGTAGATTTTATAGGGCTTAATGTGATTAAGGGGCAAAATTATGTCAAATGGCAAAGTGCAAGTAAGGCGACACATTTTCCTAATGTTAGGGAAGCATTGAAGAAAGATTTGAAAAAATTATCACAAAATTATCCTAAAGAGAAATTAAAAGAATTTGAAAGCTTTTTTGAGGGATTAAATTCTCATCTAAAATCACTTAAAATTCATAGAAAATATTTTTATTACAATAAAACTTTAGCAGATGAGAGAATTAAGGCGACTTTAACTTACAGACTAGGCTTTGAGCTGGTGCAAACTTATAAAAATAGGAATTTGGTTGATTTTATAGCTTTACCTTATCGTTTATTAAAAATCA
Organism: Campylobacter felis; assembly: GCF_030250085.1. Lineage (NCBI taxonomy): Bacteria > Pseudomonadati > Campylobacterota > Epsilonproteobacteria > Campylobacterales > Campylobacteraceae > Campylobacter > Campylobacter felis. The sequence goes on along the minus strand of NZ_JANURX010000010.1, from coordinate 11,707 downwards.
AAAAACTTCATAAAATTGAAAAAGAAAATTACCAAAAAGCGATAAAAATTAATCCAAAGCTTAGTTTGCCACCTTTAGAGCATTGTGCTGATTATGAAAAAGCTTTATATGTTAAAAATCATCTATCTTACAAAGTGGGAGAGAGTTTTTTAAAAGCTTGTAACACGGGGGGGGGGGGGGGTGGCTCCGCTTCTTTTTCAAGGAGCTGCCTAGGATAAAAAAAGAATTTAAAAGGAGAAAAAGTGCAAATTTTTAAATTAGAAAATATGATAAGGGGCTGGTTTGTAGGAAATTTTGAGCCTAGCGTTTTAAAAAGTAAAGATGTGGAAGTTGGCGTTAAAGAGTATCAAAAAGGCGATTATGAGCAAAAACATCATCATAAAATCGCCACAGAAATCACACTTATAGTAAGAGGTAGAGTAAAAATGAACGGCGTAGAGTATCAAAAAGGCGATATTATCGTTATAGAGCCTAATGAGGCGAGTGATTTTGAGGCGCTTGAAGATACGATTAGCGTTGTGGTAAAAATGCCTTGCGTTTTAGATGATAAGTATTTAGGAGAAGCAAAATGAATATAGTTATCCCAATGGCAGGGCTTGGAAGTCGCTTTGCAAAGGCAGGTTTTAAGAAGTCAAAACCTTTTATCGATGTGCTTGGAAAGCCTATGATAGTGCGTGTTTTAGAAAATTTAGCTTATGAAAATGCAAAATACATTTTAATTGCTAGAAAAGAGCAGTTGGAAAACGAAAAAGAAGCGATAGAGGAGATTAAAAAAGAATTTAATGTCGAATTGATTTGCATTGATTCTCTTAGTGAAGGCACTGCTTGCACGGTGCTTTATGCAAGAAAACTTATTGATAATGACACGCCCTTACTCATCGCAAATTCCGATCAAGTGGTCGATTTTACTTTGAAGGATTTCATTGAGGATTGTTTTAAGAGGAATTTAGATGGGTCTATTTTAAGCTTTATTGATGGAGAAAAAAATCCTAAATGGTCTTTTGCTAGACTTGAAAAGGATTTGGTTGTGGAGGTTAAGGAAAAAGAGGCGATTAGCGATATTGCGACTGTGGGAATTTATCTTTTTACTAGAGGGAGTGAATTTGTGGATAGTGCGATTGATATGATTTGCCGAAATGATAGGGTTAATAATGAATTTTACACCTGCCCTGTGTATAATTATGCTATAAAAAATGGCTTAAAGATAGGAATTTACAATATCGATTTCGCTCATATGCACGGACTTGGCACACCGGAGGATTTAGAGGCGTATTTAGGGTTTTTACGCTCTTAATCACTTCAAAATGCGAGGCAAAGTAATGCCTGTTTGTTTTTGATACTTGCCTTTTTTATCCTTATAGGTCGTATCACAAGGGCTATCCCCCTCTAAAAATAGCACCTGAGCTATGCCCTCATTAGCATAGATTTTGGCAGGTAGGGGGGTGGTGTTAGAAATTTCTATGGTGATATGTCCTTCAAAGCCTGGCTCAAATGGCGTTACATTGACTATAATCCCACATCTTGCATAAGTGCTTTTACCTAGACAAATGGCTAAAACATCATCGGGCATTTTAAAATACTCCACCGTCCTAGCCAGAGCAAAGGAATTTGCGGGCACTATACACACATCGCCCTCAAAATCGACTACATTAGCTTCAAGAAAGTTTTTAGGGTCGATGACAGTGGAATTAATGTTGGTAAAAATCTTAAATTCTCTCCCCACTCTTATATCATACCCATAGCTTGAAAGCCCGTAGCTTACGACACCCTTGCCTATGTTTGCTTCACAAAATGGCTCTATCATTTTACATTCTTGTGCCATTTTTCTTATCCAATTATCCGCTTTTAAACCCATTTTTTTCCTTTAAAATTTGCCAAAATTCTAGCAAAAAAGAGTTTAATTTTCCTACTATACACTTAAAAAGTTTATAATGACATTTTAAATTTTTTAAAGGATTGAAATGAGAAAGATTTTTTCTATTTTTTTACTAGCTTTAATAAGCTTTTTTATGGTGGCTTGTGGTGATTCTTCTAAGCCTAGCACGGATACAAATGCAAGTTTAAGTTTAAAGGTCGGCACTGCACCTAATTATAAGCCTTTTGATTATAAAGAAGATGCGAAATTAACGGGCTTAGATATTGATTTAGTTAATGAAATCGCTAAAAGAGAAGGCATAGAGCTTACTTGGGTGGAGATGAGCTTTGATGGGCTTATTCCTGCTTTAAAAACAGGTAAGATTGATATGATAGCCTCTGCGATGAGTGCGACAGAGGACAGAAGAAAGAGTGTGGATTTTAGTGATGTGTATTACACAACTAAGAATCTTTACATTAAGAAAAAAGATAATGAGGCTTTGAATTCTAAAGAGGATTTAGAAGGTAAGATTATAGGCGTTCAGCTCGGCACTTTGCAAGAGCCAGCTGCTAAGGCGATTAAAGATACTAAAGTGCAAAGTAATGAAAGCTTGAGCGTGGTGATTATGGAGCTTAAAGAGGGCAAAATTGATGCGGTAGTTGCCGATAAAGATGTTTCAATGGGCTATTTGAAAGAAAATGCTGATCTGATAGGCTTTTTTGAAGAAGAAGACGGAAGTGAGGGCTTTAGTTTCGCTTTTGATAAAGATAAGCAAAAAGTGGCGATTGAGAAATTTAATAAAGGATTAAAAGAATTAAAAGAGGACGGCACTTATGATAAAATTTTAGCTAAATACGAACTTAAATAATTAAAAACTAAGCCTTGCGATACTTTCTTGCAGGGCTTTAAAAAATCTATCAATATCTTCTTTTTCGTGTGTGTAGTGAAAACTCACTCTAACCCAGCCCGGTCTAAATTTTAATGTTTCATTATCTTTTAAACCAAGCAAATCGTGTCCATAAGGACCAGCACAAGCACAGCCAGCTCTTGTTTCTATGTGAAATTTCTTACTTAAATCATAAGCTAAATCAAAGGGAGAAAGTTTTTTGATATTAAAAGAAAAAATGGCTAGTCTTTTTGTCAAATTTTTAGCATAAAGTTCTAAATTTGGCACTTCTTGACATTTTTGAAAAAAATAATTTTTTAAAAGCTCTTCTTTTTTTTCTATATAATCAAGTCCTATTTTATCTCTTATTTCAAAGGCTAAAGAAGCGCGTATGAGCTGCAAAATTCCGGGCGTTCCTCCTTCTTCTAAATTTTCTTCATTACAAAGATAATTTTGCGAAGTGCGTGAGACATAATCCACCGTTCCTCCAGCAGCAAAACTTGGCGTTGTTCCACATAAAGTCTTTTTGATAGCTAAAAGCCCACACGAACCTACCCCACCTATGAGTTTATGTGCGCTGATGAAAAGAGCATCGTAGAATTTGCAAGGGATATTTTTATAGGGGATAAAGCTAGAGGCATCAAAGGCGACTAAACCTCCATATTGCCTTACTAGGGTCGAAATTTTTTCATAATCACTTAAAATCCCTGTTACATTAGAGGCTAGAGAAAAGCTAGCGATGACTTGCCTTTTTTGATTGAGATTTAAAATTTGCTTTAAAAATGCAAAATCAATCTCCCCTTGCTTATCTAGTGGCACTCTTACACACTCACAAAGGGCTTCTCTAAAGGAAAGCTCATTAGAATGATGTTCATAAGGTCCTACAAGCACGAGTGGGAGGGATTTGGGATCTATTTGACTAAGATATTTTTGCTTTAAAACAGGAGGTGCATAAAGTCCTAAAAGCTCTTGAAATTTCTTAATTGCTCCACTACTACCTGTTCCACAAGCGATTAGGGCGAAATCTTCGTTTAAATTTAAGCTTTTTTTAATTTTAATCCTTGCTTCTTCGTAGAGTTTTTGCATTTTAAAGGCATTAAGTGAGCTTTCTGAGTGAGTGTTTGCATAAAAGGGCAAAATCGATTTGATGCGTTTTTCTACACTTTTAAGAGCTAAAGCACTTGCCGCAAAGTCCAAATAAAGCGTATTTTTACGCAAAATGATGTCTTTTTTTAAATCCTTTATTTGCAAACATTATCCTTAATGAAATTTTGTTAAAATTATACAAAAATTATTCTAATAAAGGAAAAGCATTAAATTTCATAGTTTTGCGTGTTTGCATCCTGAGCTTGATTTACATCAAATGGTTGATTTTTATAGCGTGTTTGATGGGCTTTGGGTGGAGTATTTTTCTAATGATATTTTTGATAGTATTAAGGCGTTGATTTTACCAAATTATAAGCTTTTAGATGAAAAATTTTTGATTAATGAGACAGAAGAAAAGGCTTTGATTTTATTTGCTAAAAATAATCGCAAACGCTATTCTATTAACCGAGAAATTCAGCACTTTAAGGCGTTAAACACTTTTAATAAGCTTTTGAAATCTGGCATTTTACGCATAGAAAAAAGCAAGGAAAATAAAATAGAAAAATCCAAGCACCACAAGCTAAAAAAAGAGTTAAGAGACTATGTCATTCAAGATAAAATTCTTTTTAAAGATCATTATACGCGTTTTCATTTTTATTTTTTAAAGCCTAATGAAAATTTGATTTTGGTGGGGAAATTTGATGAGCTTTTGGAAAAGATAAGGGAGAAATTTGAGTTTTATCAAAGCTTTTGTTTTGAGCAATTAGCAAGGGAATTTGTGGAAAAGTATTTTAATCTTTACTGCGTTCAAAGCTATTGGGATAGAGGAATTTGGAGCTTGATTTATATTATAAAGATGAAGCAATTTCTCTCATAGGCGAGGTCAAATTTAAAAATAAAAAAATTTGCAAAAATGTCTTAAATGATCTTTATAAAAAAGCACAAGAGCTCAATTTAAAGCCTAATTATTATATAATCTTTTCTAAAAATGGCTTTTCTAAGGAGCTTGAAAGCTTACAAAATGAGCATTTGCTTTTGTTTGATTTAAGTCATTTTAAAGCTTTGATGTGAGGATAAAATGGATAAAAATATTTTGCAAAGTTTAGACTCTAATGAAAAAGAAACATTGCAAAAAGGGCTTCAAAGCCTCATTGAGCAAACTTATGTGATAGAAAATGAGTATAAAATACTTAATGAAAATTACAACGCCCTAAGGGCTATGATGAGTGAAGTTATCGAGGTTTTGCCTACGGCACTTTGGATTATGGATAGAGATAAAAAGATCATTTTGCAAAATAGAGCCGCCGCGCAAAATGCAAATTTATTGGAGCAAATTGATCTTAAAAGCACCCATTATGAGCTTGAATTTGAGAACAAATTTTATACGATAAAAATCATAGCTCAAAATGAAAAAACCATCATTTCAGCCACAGACATTAGTGATGAAAAAAGAAATGAACGCCTTGCTAGTATGGGAAGTGTGGCAGCACATTTAGCTCACGAGATAAGAAATCCCATAGGCTCTATATCTTTACTTGCCTCCACGCTTTTTTCTAGAGTCGAGCTTAAAAATAAAAATATCGTGCTTGAAATTCAAAAAGCTATCGCTAGGGTTGAAAGAATTGTAAATTCTACGCTACTTTTTACTAAGGGTGTGCATATTAATAAGAGCTTTTTTAATCTTTTAGAATTAAAAGAAGAGTGCGAACAAGCCATTGTATCTTATAATTTTTCTAGTGATATTAGCTTTGAAATGGAATTTTTTGATTTGGAAATTTATGCGGATAAGGCTTTGCTAGGCTTAGTTTTGCAAAATCTTATTTATAATGCTATTGATGCGATTGAGGAAGAGGAGAGCGAAGAGCCTAAAATTTGCATTAAAGCTTATGTAAAAGGGACGAATTTGCATGTAGAAATTTTAGATAATGGTTGTGAAATTAAGGACGAAAAGCTTGTTTTTGAAGCCTTTAAAACGACTAAACTTAAGGGAAATGGGCTTGGACTTTCTTTGTCGAAAGAAATCATCAATGCCCATAAAGGAGAGCTTGGCTTTAAGATAAAGCCTAAGCTATTTTATTTTACCTTACCTTTTGAGTTGATTGACAATACTTAGCATTTCATCACTTGTGGTAATCGCCTTTGAACCTGCTTCATAAGCTCTTTGTCCTGTGATGAGGTCGGTCATTTCTTCGACAAGTTGGACATTGCTAAGTTCCACAAAGCCGTGTCTTATGTTTCCTAAGCCGTCCTGTCCTGCTATACCTGCTACTGGTGCGCCACTAGCTCCGGTTTCAAGGTAGAGATTATCCCCCATAGAGTGAAGTCCTGCTGGGTTGATAAACTGCACTAGTTCAATTTGCCCGATTTGCGTTTCTTCTTGCTCCCCTGCTAGCATCACAGAGACGGTGCCGTCTTTTGCTATGCTGATGTTTGTCGCACCCTCTGGCACGGTCATTTCTGGGATTAATCTATATCCGTCTGCATTGACGACATTTCCTTCATTATCCCTTGTAAATTGTCCATTTCTTGTATAAGCTGTCGTTCCGTCAGGAAGTTGAATTTGAAAAAAGCCATTACCCTCGATCGCCATATCAAAGCTATCTGTGCTAGTAGATTTATAGCTACCCGGTGTAAAGACCTTTGTAACAGCCGTAGGACGCACCCCTAAGCCTACTTCTATGCCTGATGGAGAAAGCGTAGTGGCAGAGGTGGAAGTGCCTGCATATTTCATCGTTTGATACATCAAGTCCGCAAATTCGGCTCTTGATTTTTTAAAGCCTACGGTATTGACATTTGAGATATTGTTTGAAGTTACATCAATTTGTGTTTGTTGGGCGACCATACCTGTGGCTGCCGTGTGAAGTGAACGCATCATTTTTTATCCTTTTTTATTTATTTTATCACTTAACGCTTGCGAGTTTATTAATCGCATCTTGATTTAAATCATCCATATGAGCTGTCATCACTTTTTGATACATCTCAACCATTCTATTTGCCTCGATAAGTCCGACCATTTCGCTAACGGGATTGACATTTGAGCCTTGAGAAAAGCCTTGTTTAACCGAATTTGAAATTTCTAAATCTCTAATGCGCGTTAAATCATCGATTTTATAGGTATTATCCCCGTCTTTATCTAAAGCTCTTATATCATCAACTTGAGCGATGAAAAGCCTAGCATTATCCTCTCCATCGACACTAATATTGCCATTTTTATCTGCATTAATATGCACCGCACCGTTTCCTATAATGATGCCAGCACCTTCTGGATTATTAAAATAATTACTGCTTAAGACCTTATAGCCTTGCTTATTAACCAAATAGCCCTCATCATCAAGTTGAAAATTTCCGTCTTTTGTGAGTCTTAGCTCCCCATTTTTAGTTTGCACGAGGTAAAAGGTATCCTCTCTTGTCATTGCAAAGTCTAAAGGGTTGTTTGTCGCCTTTAAAGAACCTGTGCTAAAGTCTGTGTAATCTTGCGAAATTTGAGGCACTCTATCTATTGTCGTATTGACAAAACGCGCCGCGTCTTTTGTGTGATTTTCTATAGGCAACTCATCCTGAGTTTCTTTAAAAATCCTTTTAAAATCCGCAATAACAACATCATCTCTTTTATAACCACTTGTGTTAATGTTTGCTAGGTTGTTTGTGATAACTTCAAGTTTGTTAAACTGCGTTACCATACCACCTGTGGCTTGATAATATCCATTTTGCATATTTTCACCTATATTTTAAGATTTACAGCTATTCTAGCAAAATGTGTTCCACTTTTTAAAAAGGCTTTATTTTGGGCGTTTAATCAGCCTAAAAGCAAAATGAAGCATAAAAAAAAGACAAGAAATTCCTATAATGCAAGCTCCACTTGAAAGATTAAACGCTGCACTTACAAATAAGCCAAACACACAAAAAATGCCGCTAATGCAAGAAGAAATGAGCATCATAACTCCCAGTCTTTTGGCAAAAGATTCTGCGATAAAACTAGGGATACTTAGCATAGCCATAACTAAAATAAGCCCAACCAAGCGTATAGAAATGACGATGCAAAAAGCTAGCATTGCGATTAAAAGATAATGAAAAAAGCTCGTGTGAATTCCCTTAACTTTTGCAAATTCTTTGTCAAAACTTAGAATTTCAAATTGTCTATAAAATAAAAATAAAAGCAAGATAAAAGCACCATCGACAAAAGCCATAAGCCATAAATCATCGCTTGAAACGGCTAAAATAGAACCAAATAAATAAGCCATTAAATCGCTATTTTGCCCTGGACTTAAATCAATGAGTATAACCCCCACAGCCATACCAAAAGCCCAGATTACCGCAATAAAACTATCGCTTCTATGAGAATAATGTTTGCTTAAAAAGGCGACTAAAAAAGCTAAAAAAAGTGTAAAAATACTCGTGCTAAGTAAAATGGGCAAAGAGAAATAAATCGCCAAGCCTATGCCTCCAAAAGCACCGTGCGTAATGCCTCCAGCCATAGAAAAGAGGCGATTTATCATCACTAAAATCCCCATAGCTCCACAGGCAATACTTACTAAAAGGGCGGCTAAAAGGGCGTTTTGAAAAAAGGTGTAGTTTAAAAACTCAAGCATTATTTTGTCTAAGATTTGTGATGTTTTGTGTTATATTTTTACTATAATTTAAAATTTTACTTTCGCAATTTTGCTTTTCTTCGCACTGCAAACAATGCTCCAAGCTCATCTCCACATCACAAAAATGTGTATGATTTTCATACAAATGCTTTAAAAAAACACTTTTTTGTCTTTCTTTTTTGTCATTTTGATGTAAAAAAAGCTCTTTATTTAAATGTGCGATTTTATCACTATAAGCAAGGACTAAATTAATATCGTGGCACACGGTTATAACGCCTATTCCTTCATTATGCAAGGCACTTAGCATTTCAAAAATTTGCACCGCACTTTTACTATCAACACTTGCCGTTGGCTCATCTAGGATAAGTAGTTTGCACCTATCGATTAAAGCTCTAGCAATGAGAACTTTTTGCCTTTGTCCCCCGCTTAATTCATTAAAGCTTTTATCCCAAAATTCCTCCATACCTATATTTTTAAGGCTTTTTAAGGCTTTTTTTTGATCTTCTTTTGTGTAAAAGCCAAAAATTTTTTGTCCTACAAGTCCCATTAAAACGATCTCAAGCACACGCGCATTGAAATTTGTGTTAATAAGGCTTTGTTGTGGGACATAGGCAATTTCATTTTTTTGGATATTAAAAAATTCAATTTGTTTTTTAGAGTTTAAAAGTCCCAAAATGAGCTTTAAAAGCGTTGATTTCCCAGCTCCATTTGCACCGATGATGGAGAGAAATTCGCGGCTATCATAGCTAAGATTGATATTTTTTAAAATTTCTTCTTTGTCGTAGCTATAATTTAAATTGTTAATTTTAAAATAAAGCACTAAAAAGCCTTTTTTAACGCCTTAGTCGTTTCTAAAAGCTCTTTGTCCCACTCCTTTGAGAGATGATTAATCATTGCAATTCTTGCATTGCACTCTTTTGCTAAAACCCTTGCAGCATTTTCAGGAAAGCCCGGCTGCACGAAAATGACTTTGATATTTTCTTCTCTTGCTTTTTTTATAATGCGTTTTAAATCGCTGATTTTAGGCTCTTTTCCTGCTATTTCTACCGGAATTTGCTCCAAATGATAGCGTTTTGCAAAATATGCCCAAGAAGGGTGATAAACGATAAATTTGCGATTTTTCACTCCTTTTAATTCCTCATCGATTTGCGAATTTAGACTTTCTAGTTCTTTATGAAAATTTTGCAAATTGTTTTCATACATTTTAGCATTTTGTGGGTATTTTTCTTTGAGGGCTGTGGCTATGTTTGTCGCTAGGATTTTGACTAAAATGGGATCAAGCCAAGTGTGTATATCCTTAGCGTGGTCGTGGTCGTGGTCGTGGTCGTGATGCTCGTGTTCTTCTTCAAATTCTAAAAAGTGAATATTTTTTTGAGTATTTACAATGCTTAAGTTTGGAAAATTACGCTTAAATTTATCTAAAAAAACTTTTTCAAATTCCAAACCCATCGTAAAATAAAGATCACTTTTTTCAAGTTTGCTAAGATGAGATGCTTTAAATTCAAAGGTATGCTCATCACTATTTTGCGGTAAGAGCGTGTTAATTTCTACGCTATCTCCTGCGATTTTTTTTACAAAAAACTCCTGTGGAGCTATGCTAACACTCACTATGGGCTTTGCCATCAAAAAACTGAAACCAAAAAATAAAAAGAGAAGAATTTTTTTCATCATTTCCTACCTAAATTTTAAATGCAAAATTATACAAAAATAATCTTAAAAATGCACTAATTTACAAAAAAAACAAATTAATTTTTAAGAATTCTTGTATTAAAATTGCCACTTTGCAAGAATTCCTAAAGGAGAAAGTTATGACAAAAACACTTGGAGGCAAGATTTTAGCCTGTGTTGTGGCGATTTTTGTTGTAGTGATTGGTGTGATTGTAACTTACAACTATATTTCTAGTTCAAGTCAAATTTCCACACTTTTTAGAAGCATTCAAAAGGGTATTTTAGACGCTTCTTATACTACGATAGATATTACGATGAATGTTGAGGCAAAGCAGCATTTAAATGCTGTAGCGGAGCAAATTGTCGCACTGGATAAAAATGATGTTATCGCTCAAAGACGCGTTTTGATGACGGCGGAGGAGCTTATTAAATATCCTTCTATGTATATTGTTTATGAAAATGACGGAAAGGTGATTTTACAGGATTACCATCCTGAAGTGGGTATTGAGAATTTATCTTCAAATTTTGATAATGTCGGTTTAGACTTAAGAGATAGATTTTGGTACAAAGAAACTAAGGAGAAAAGGCAAGGCATTATCTCTTCTACCTATGTTTCAAGTGCGGGTAATTATAAGGGTCAAAGACTTGCAACAGCAACTTATCCTTTAATTAAAAATGGCGAATTTATCGGTGTTATTGGTATGGATTTATTTGTCGGTGATTTTCAAAAAAGATTTGAAAATTTTGAAAGAGAGGAATTACCTGGACTTGATGTTTATATTACCGATGCAGATGGGAAAATTTTCTCCCATAAAGATCAAAAAATTATTGAAAGCACCACTCGAACCGAAGCAGAAATAGCCTTGCAAACAGCTTTAAAAAATGCACTTGAGGGCGAATTTGTCTATATACACGATGGCAAAGAAAGAATAGGCTTTTATAAGCAATTTCCTTTTGGCTGGACCATAGTTTCTGCGACAACGCAAAGCGATTATACTGAGGCGATTAATAAGCAATTTTTCATCAGCACGGCAATAGCTTTAGTCTTGCTTGTTGTTGGTGCGATGTTTTTAGTGGTGTTTGTGAAAAAGCTTGTCGCTCCACTCAACTCCATCCAATCCGGTCTTAACTCCTTCTTCGATTTCATCAATCATAAAACTCAAAACATCTCTACTATCAATGTAAATACAAGTGATGAGTTTGGTCAAATGGCAAAAGCCATTAATGAAAATATCCTAGCAACTAAAGAAGGCTTAGACCAAGATAAACAAGCTGTAAAAGAAAGTGTTACCACAGTAGGCATAGTTGAAAACGGAGATTTAACAGCAAGAATCACAGCTAATCCTAGAAACCCACAACTTATAGAACTCAAAAATGTTTTAAATGATCTTCTTGATGTTTTACAAACTAGAGTGGGTAAAGATATGAATAAAATCCGTTCTATCTTTGAAGAATTTAAAAGCCTAGACTTTAGAAATAGAATTGAAGATGCAACAGGTAGTGTAGAAGTAACCACTAATGCCTTAGGCGAAGAAATCATCAAAATGCTTAAACAAAGCTCAGACTTTGCAAATTCTTTAGCTAATGAAAGCTCCAAACTTCAAAACGCTGTGCAAAACTTAA